>NZ_MUFJ01000042.1:0-15302 GCF_001996245.1 Salinivibrio sp. MA607
CATGCCGAATTAGGGTAGATGACCGAGCTGAAGTTTTTGCACGAATAAGGCAAATGGTTTTGAATTTATTAAAGCAAGAGAAGAGTTTCAAAGCCGGCATTCAACGCAAGCGAATGATGTGTGCGATGGACCAAGAGTACTTAGCGACCGTGCTGGGAAGCCTTTCATGACGGGGATGTTCRTGCGTTTTCCGTGATAGCGTTTCTCAACACGGTACTTGGCAATGAACTTGTTGCTATTAATCAGTACTTTCTTCATGCGCGCATGCTTAAAGACTGGGGGTTAAAAGTCATCGCGGATAAAGAGTATGAAGAGTCGATCGATGAGATGAAGCATGCCGACAAGCTGATTGAAAGAATATTATTTCTTGAGGGCACCCCGAACCTCCAAGATCTTGGCAAACTGAGAATTGGCGAAGATACGCAAGAAATCTTTGAATGTGATTTGGCGATTGAAATGCAAGCCCATGAGGATTTAAAAGAGGCCATTGCTTACACAGAGAGCATCAGAGATTTTGTCTCTCGTGATCTGTTTCAATACATTCTTGATGACGAAGAAGAGCATATCGATTGGTTAGAGACCCAGATTGGCTTAATTGATAAGGTCGGCATCGCCAACTATAATCAAGCTCAGATCATCGAAGATGCCAGCGAAAAAGGTTAGGTTAAAACAGTCATCCCGCCTTGATGATGAAAAACGTGCCAGAGAGGCGCGTTTTTTTATGGCGTGTTTTTGACCAACGCTTGCAAAGCCATTGCGTATCGGTATAATGCCCGTCACTGCTTAAGTCATTGCGACTTCCGACGCAGTTGTGAACCAATGAGCATCGAGGAATGGAACAGTAAACTGTTCGTTTAATGTATACTCCGCTTATGTTCGCAGTCATAGAATAATGGCTGACAATGTGCCTAATTTTGGCACTACGGTTTCACATAAATTAATCGGCATTCCCTCGCCTTAGTGAGAAGGAATGGCGATATTGTTTGTGTAAATATTTTAGAATTTGGAGCTCTGTCTCATGCAGAACCAACGTATCCGTATCCGCCTGAAGGCGTTCGATCATCGTTTGATCGATCAGTCTACAGCGGAAATCGTTGAAACCGCTAAGCGCACTGGCGCACAGGTTAAGGGACCTATTCCTTTGCCTACTCGTAAAGAGCGCTTCACCGTTCTTATTTCTCCGCACGTAAACAAAGACGCACGTGACCAGTACGAAATTCGTACTCACAAACGTCTGATCGACATCGTTGAGCCAACAGACAAAACTGTTGACGCTTTGATGCGTCTTGACCTTGCTGCGGGCGTTGATGTTCAAATCAGCCTGGGTTAAGGGGGAGTAGATAATGATTGGTCTAGTCGGTCGTAAAGTCGGTATGACTCGTATCTTCAACGAAGATGGCGTTTCTATCCCGGTTACCGTAGTTGAAGTTGAAGCAAACCGTGTTGCTCAGGTACGTAAACCTGAAGTTGACGGGTATGCAGCAATTCAAATCACTACAGGCGAGAAGAAAGCAAGCCGTGTAAACAAGGCACAAGCTGGTCACTTTGCGAAAGCAGGTGTTGAAGCAGGCCGCGGTTTGTGGGAATTCCGTTTGGAAAATGATGAACAGTACGAAGTTGGCGCTGAGCTAAACGTAGAACTGTTTAACGAAATCAAAAAAGTAGACGTTACTGGCACGTCGAAGGGTAAGGGCTTCCAAGGCGGCGTTAAGCGTTGGAACTTCCGTACTCAAGATATGAGCCACGGTAACTCTTTGTCTCACCGTGCTCCTGGTTCTATCGGTCAATGTCAGACTCCAGGTCGCGTATTCAAAGGCAAAAAAATGGCAGGTCATATGGGTGCTGAGCGTGTAACGACTCAAAACCTAGAGATCGTACGTGTTGACGCTGAGCGCAATCTGCTTCTTATTAAAGGTGCAGTCCCAGGTGCGACAGGTGGCAACGTGATCGTTAAACCAGCCGTTAAAGCGTAACGTCGAGGAGATAGTAATGGAATTGGTAGTCAAAGGCGCCGACGCGCTAACTGTTTCCGAAACTACCTTCGGGCGTGAATTCAACGAATCCCTGGTACACCAGGTAGTCGTTGCATACGCAGCTGGTGCCCGTCAAGGTACTCGCGCTCAGAAAACTCGTTCAGACGTATCTGGTGGCGGTGCTAAGCCATGGCGTCAGAAGGGTACTGGTCGCGCCCGTGCAGGTACAATCCGCAGCCCAATTTGGCGCAGCGGTGGTGTCACTTTCGCAGCTCGTCCTCAGGACCATAGCCAGAAAGTAAACAAAAAGATGTACCGCGGTGCTCTTAAGAGCATCCTATCAGAGCTAGTTCGTCAAGAGCGTTTAATCGTGGTTGATAACTTCTCTGTTGAAGCACCAAAAACTAAAGAGCTTGTCGCTAAGCTGAAAGAGCTTGAGCTAAGCGACGTTCTGATCGTCACTGCCGAAGTTGATGAGAACCTGTTCCTTGCGGCACGTAACCTGTATAAGGTTGACGTACGCGATGCAGATACCATCGACCCAGTTAGCTTGATCGCTTTCGACAAAGTCGTGATGACTGCAGATGCAGTTAAACAAGTTGAGGAGATGCTGGCATGATCACTGAAGAGCGTATCCTAAAAGTTCTGCGTGCTCCGCACATCTCTGAAAAAGCGACGATGGCCGCTGAAAACAACAACACTGTTGTGTTTAAAGTAGCTAAAGAAGCAACGAAAAAAGAGATCAAAGCGGCAGTTGAAAAACTGTTCGAAGTTGAAGTGAAGTCTGTTCGTACCCTTCTCGTTAAGGGTAAGACCAAACGTCAAGGTATGCGTGAAGGCCGTCGTAGCGACTGGAAAAAAGCGTATGTTGCCTTGAAAGAAGGTCAGGACATCGACTTCGTTGGCGGCGCTGAGTAAGACGGAGGAGTAAAAGCAAATGGCTATTATGAAATGTAAGCCGACTTCACCGGGTCGTCGTCACCTTGTTAAAGTGGTTAACCATGATCTTTATAAAGGTAAACCATATGCACCACTGCTAGAGAAAAACTCTAAGTCAGGCGGTCGCAATAACAACGGTCGAATCACAGTGCGTCACATCGGTGGTGGTCATAAGCATCATTACCGTGTAATTGACTTCAAACGTACTAAAGACGGTATCCCAGCGAAAGTTGAGCGTCTAGAGTATGATCCAAACCGTAGTGCAAACATCGCGCTTGTACTGTATACGGATGGTGAACGTCGTTACATCATCGCACCGAAAGGCCTAAAAGCCGGTGATCAGATTCAATCTGGTGCAGATGCAGCAATCAAGGTAGGTAACAGCCTGCCAATGCGTAACATCCCAGTGGGTTCTACTATCCACAACATCGAGTTGAAACCTGGTAAAGGGGCTCAACTTGCTCGTTCTGCGGGTGCTTATGCACAGATCGTTGCTCGTGACGGCGCGTACGTCACACTCCGCCTGCGCAGCGGTGAAATGCGCAAGGTTCTTGCTGAAGGTCGTGCGACCCTTGGTGAAGTGGGTAATTCAGAGCACATGCTACGCGAACTGGGTAAAGCCGGTGCCGCGCGCTGGAAAGGCGCACGTCCAAGCGTACGTGGTGTTGCAATGAACCCGGTTGATCACCCACATGGTGGTGGTGAAGGTCGTACCTCAGGTGGCCGTCATCCAGTAACACCTTGGGGTATGCCARCGAAAGGCTTCAAAACCCGTAAGAACAAACGTACCGACAAGTACATTGTACGTCGTCGTAACAAGTAATTATTATCAGAGGATAAGCCATGCCACGTTCTCTCAAGAAAGGTCYTTTTATTGACCTGCACTTGCTGAAGAAGGTAGAGAAAGCGGTGGAAAGCGGTGACAAGAAGCCTTTAAAGACTTGGTCCCGTCGTTCAATGATCATCCCACAGATGATCGGATTGACCATCGCTGTCCATAATGGTCGTCAGCACGTACCCGTTTTCGTTTCTGAAGAAATGATCGGTCACAAGCTCGGCGAGTTTGCACCAACACGTACTTATCGCGGCCACGCTGCTGATAAGAAAGCTAAGAAGCGTTAAGGGGTAAGAAATGGAAGCTATTGCTAAACATCGCTTTGCTCGTATCTCGCCTCAAAAAGCACGTTTGGTTGCGGATCAGGTGCGCGGTAAAGACGTAGCACAGGCACTGGAACTACTGACTTTCAGCGACAAAAAAGCTGCTGACTTGGTTAAGAAAGTGTTGGAATCTGCTATTGCAAACGCCGAGCATAACGAAGGTGCGGATATCGACGATTTAAGCGTCGCCAAAGTCTTCGTTGATGAAGGCCCAATCATGAAGCGTATTATGCCTCGTGCAAAAGGCCGTGCCGATCGCATCTTGAAGCGTTCTAGCCACATCACTGTTGTTGTAGCAGACCGCTAAGAGACGAGGAGATAAAGCAATGGGTCAAAAAGTACATCCTAATGGTATTCGTCTGGGCATTGTAAAGCCTTGGAATTCCACTTGGTTTGCTAATAACCAAGATTTCGCTGACAACCTAGACGGCGACTTTAAGGTACGTCAGTTCCTAACTAGTGAACTGAAAAAAGCGTCAGTATCTCGCATCGTTATCGAGCGTCCAGCTAAGAGTGTTCGTGTGACTATTCACACTGCGCGCCCTGGTGTGGTGATTGGTAAAAAAGGTGAAGATGTTGAGAAACTGCGCGCTCACGTTGCAAAACTGGCCGGTGTACCAGCGCAAATTAATATCGCTGAAGTACGTAAACCTGAGCTAGATGCGCAACTTGTTGGCGACAGCATCGCATCACAGCTAGAGCGTCGTGTTATGTTCCGTCGTGCCATGAAGCGCGCGGTACAAAACGCTATGCGCCTAGGTGCCAAAGGTATCAAAGTGGAAGTAAGCGGTCGTCTTGGCGGCGCTGAAATCGCTCGTACCGAGTGGTACCGTGAAGGACGTGTGCCATTGCACACGCTTCGTGCTGACATTGATTACGCAACTTCTTCTGCTCACACCCAGTACGGTGTTATCGGCATTAAAACCTGGATCTTCAAAGGCGAAGTCCTAGGTGGAATGGCTGAAGTAGAGCAAAAGGCTGACAAGCCGAAGAAGCAGCGTAAAGGCCGTAAGTAAGGAGTCTATCGATGCTTCAACCAAAACGTACTAAGTTCCGCAAGACTTTTAAAGGTCGTAACCGCGGTCTGGCGCACGGTACTGACGTAAGCTTCGGTACCTATGGCCTAAAAGCTGTTGGTCGCGGTCGTATCACTGCGCGTCAAATTGAGGCGGCTCGTCGTGCGATGACTCGTCACATTAAACGTCAAGGCCAAATCTGGATTCGTGTCTTCCCCGACAAACCAATTACTGGTAAGCCGTTGGAAGTTCGTATGGGTAAGGGTAAAGGTTCAGTTGATTACTGGGTTGCCCAAATCCAACCAGGCAAAGTCCTGTACGAAATGGATGGTGTTCCTGAATCACTGGCTCGCGAAGCGTTTGAATTAGCTTCACGTAAGCTACCGATCAAAACCACTTTCGTAACTAAGGCGGTGATGTGATGAAAGCACAAGAACTACGTGAAAAGACTGTTGAGCAGCTGAATGAAGAGCTTATGGGTCTGCTACGTGAGCAGTTTAACCTGCGCATGCAAGCGGCTACAGGCCAACTTCAGCAAACTCACACTCTGAAAGCTGTTCGTCGCGATATCGCACGTGTAAAAACCGTACTGACTGAGAAGGCTAACGCATAATGAGCGAGAACATCCGCACTCAGCAAGGTCGCGTCATCAGCGACAAAGGCGATAAAACTATCGTCGTTGCTATCGAGCGTTTTGTGAAACACCCAATCTACGGTAAGTACATCAAGCGCACGAGTAAGCTACATGTACACGATGAATCTAACCAGTGTAACCAAGGTGATACTGTTGAGGTTCGTGAGTGTCGTCCAATTTCTAAGCGTAAGTCTTGGACATTGGTTCGCGTTGTTGAAAAATCACGCATCTAAGCGATTTTTCAGACAATAATAAGTCAAACGGCTCTCATTCGGGGGGCCGTTTATTTTTTATCTACCCATCTGGTCAAAATAGTGTTATTATTCGCCGCCCTTGTAAAAAGGCAGCCCGACCCGAGATGGGTCTAGATGTAATAACAGCGGAGCACTAACAATGATCCAAATGCAAAGTATGCTGGACGCAGCCGACAACTCCGGCGCTCGCAGTGTAATGTGTATTAAGGTTCTGGGTGGCTCTCACCGTCGTTACGCCCACGTTGGCGACATCATCAAAGTTACCGTTAAGGATTCAATTCCTCGCGGTAAAGTGAAAAAAGGTGATGTGCTTAAGGCGGTGGTAGTTCGCACCCGTAAAGGCGTACGTCGTCCAGACGGCTCTGTCATTCGCTTCGACCGCAATGCTTGCGTGTTGTTGAACAACACGAACGAGCAACTAGTCGGCACACGTATCTTTGGCCCTGTGACACGTGAACTTCGTAACGAGAAGTTTATGAAAATTGTGTCTCTGGCGCCTGAAGTTCTGTAAGGAGCGATCTCATGGCAGCTAAAATCCGTCGTAACGACGAAGTTATCGTTCTTGCCGGTAAAGATAAAGGCAAGAAAGGTAAAGTATCTAAGGTTCTACCAACCGGTAAAGTTATCGTTGAAGGTATTAACCTCGTGAAGAAGCACCAGAAGCCGGTTCCGGCTCTGGGCACTCAAGGTGGCATTGTTGAACAAGAAGCCGCTATTGATGTTTCTAACGTGGCTATCTTTAACGCAGCAGCTGGTAAAGGTGACCGTGTAGGCTTCCGATTTGAAGACGGCAAAAAAGTGCGTTTTTTCAAGTCGAATGGCGAAACTATTAAGTAATTCTGGAGTAGTACAATGGCGAAACTGCATGATTACTACAAAGAGACAGTTGTAGCTGAGCTATCTAAGCAATTTGGTTACAAAAGCATCATGCAAGTCCCAGGGATCGAGAAGATCACCCTTAACATGGGTGTGGGCGAAGCTCTGAACGACAAAAAACTGCTTGAAAATGCAGCTGCTGATATGACCGCGATTTCTGGTCAAAAGCCGCTCATCACTAAAGCACGTAAGTCAGTCGCAGGCTTCAAGATCCGTGAGGGCTACCCAATTGGTTGTAAAGTAACCCTACGTGGCGAGCGTATGTGGGACTTCTTCGAGCGCTTAATCGCGATCGCAGTTCCTCGTATCCGTGATTTCCGTGGCCTGAACCCGAAAGCGTTCGATGGTCGTGGTAACTACAGCATGGGCGTTCGCGAGCAAATCATCTTCCCTGAGATTGACTATGACAAAGTCGATCGTATCCGTGGTCTTGATATTACTATCACTACTACTGCAGGTACAGATGAGGAAGGTCGAGCTCTGCTGGCTGCCTTTAACTTCCCATTCCGTAAGTAAGGTGAAGGGTTACTGTTATGGCTAAAAAATCGATGAAAGCACGTGATGTAAAACGTGCGAAGCTCGCAGCGCGCTACGCTGAAAAGCGTGCCAACCTGCGTGCGACCATTAAAAGTGTCAACACGTCAGACGAAGAGCGTTGGGACGCAGTCCTGAAGCTTCAGTCGCTACCGCGTGATTCTGCGAAGTCTCGTCAGCGTAACCGCTGTAACCAGACTGGTCGTCCACATGGCTACCTACGCAAATTCGGCCTAAGCCGAATCAAGGTTCGTGAAGCTTGCATGAAAGGCGAGATTCCGGGTCTGCGTAAGGCAAGCTGGTAATTGAATCACGGGAGTAAAGACTTATGAGCATGCAAGATCCGATTTCGGATATGCTGACCCGCTTACGCAACGGTCAGACAGCAAAGAAAGTTGCTGTTAAAATGCCTTCGTCAAAGCTAAAGGTGGCAATTGCTGAGCTACTAAAAGCAGAAGGTTACGTGGCTGATGTCGCAGTAAATAGCGACGCCAAGCCTGAACTGGAAGTGACGTTGAAATACTTCGAATCTAAACCAGTTATCGAGCAAATCCAACGAGTTAGCCGTCCGGGCCTGCGCATCTACAAAAAGAAAGATGAGTTGCCTTCAGTGATGGGTGGCCTTGGTATTGCGGTTGTATCAACTTCGAAAGGTTTGATGACCGATCGCGCAGCTCGCAAAGCGGGTCTGGGCGGTGAAATCATCTGCTACGTAGCGTAATAAGGAGTAGGAAATGTCTCGTGTTGCAAAAGCACCTGTCGTAGTTCCTGCCGGCGTAGAGGTGAAACTTGACGGTCAGGACATCACTGTAAAAGGAAGCAAAGGCGAACTTAGCCGCACGCTTCACGATATGGTGGCAGTAAACCAAGAAGAAAACACCATTACCTTCGCACCAAGTGTGGAACACGCTAAAGCATGGGCTCATGCTGGTACAGCGCGCGCACTGGTCAACAGCATGGTTGTTGGTGTAACAGAAGGCTTTACCAAGAAACTGATCCTGAAAGGTGTTGGTTATCGTGCAAACATTGCCGGTAACAAACTTAACCTGACACTTGGTTTCTCTCACCCGGTAGAACACGTTCTGCCTGAGGGTGTAAAAGCAGAGTGCCCAAGCCAAACTGAAATTGTTATCAGCGGTGCTGATAAACAAGCAGTTGGCCAGGTTGCTGCTGAAATCCGCGCATACCGCAAGCCAGAGCCTTACAAAGGTAAAGGTGTTCGTTACGCTGACGAAGCTGTGCGTACTAAAGAAGCTAAGAAGAAGTAAGGTAACACTATGGATAAGAAAGCATCTCGTATCCGTCGTGCGACCAAAGCACGACGCAAGATCGCGGAAATGGGTGCGACTCGCCTGGTGGTACACCGTACTCCACGTCATGTGTACGCACAGGTTATCGCTGGTAATGGCGCGGAAGTTATCGCCGCCGCTTCTACCGTAGAAAAAGCGATCCGTGAACAAGTTAAGAGCACCGGGAACAAAGACGCCGCTGCAGCCGTGGGTAAGATCATTGCTGAGCGAGCGAAGGAAAAAGGCATCGAAGCTGTTGCTTTTGACCGTTCCGGTTTCCAATACCACGGCCGTGTGGCTGCACTGGCAGATGCTGCCCGTGAAGCTGGTCTGAAATTCTAAGGTAGGTGGAAGATGGCTAACGATAAACAACAAAGTGATTTGCATGAGAAGCTGATCGCTGTAAACCGTGTATCTAAGACGGTTAAAGGTGGTCGCATCTTTACCTTCACCGCACTAACAGTGGTAGGTGATGGTAACGGTCGCGTTGGTTTCGGTTACGGTAAAGCCCGTGAAGTACCAGCAGCGATCCAGAAATCAATGGAAAAGGCGCGTCGTAACATGATTACTATCGCGCTGAATGACGGTACCCTGCACCATGCTGTAAAAGGCCGCCACACTGGTTCTAAAGTGTATATGCAGCCAGCATCAGATGGTACAGGTATCATCGCAGGTGGTGCGATGCGTGCCGTGCTTGAAGTAGCAGGCGTCCAAAACGTTCTGGCGAAAGCATACGGTTCGACCAACCCAATCAACATCGTTCGTGCAACGATCGATGGCCTGGGTGGTACGAAGTCTCCAGAAATGGTAGCTGCTAAACGTGGCATGCCTGTTAACGAAATTCTGGGGTAATCGACATGGCTAAGACAATTAAAGTAACTCAGACTCGTAGCGTTATCGGCCGTTTGCCGAAACACAAAGCGACCCTGCGTGGCTTGGGCCTACGTCGCATCAACCACACTGTTGAACTTGAAGATACACCGTGTATTCGCGGTATGATCAACAAAGTCAACTACATGGTTAAAGTGGAGGAGTAATCACATGCGTTTGAATACTCTATCTCCGGCTGCAGGCTCAAAGCCTTCTGCGAAGCGTGTAGGCCGTGGTATTGGTTCAGGCCTGGGTAAAACCGGTGGCCGTGGTCACAAAGGTCAGAAATCACGTTCAGGTGGTTCAGTACGCCCAGGTTTCGAAGGCGGTCAAATGCCTTTGAAACAGCGTCTGCCAAAATTCGGTTTTACTTCGCGTAAAGGCCTGACTTCAGCTGAGGTTCGTTTAGGCGAGCTGGCTAAAGTTGATGGTGACGTCGTAACCCTTGAGTCGCTAAAAGCGGCAAACGTTGTTGCACAAGACACTCGTACGGCGAAAATCGTACTGTCTGGCGAAATCGCTCGTGCAGTAACCGTTAAAGGTGTTCGTGTCACTAAAGGCGCTAAAGCGGCAATCGAAGCTGCAGGCGGTAAAATCGAGGAATAATTAGCTCGAGGACGAGGTACAGATGGCAAAACAACCAGGACAAAACTTCAGTAGTGCAAAAGGCGGAGTTGCGGAGCTGAAAAGTCGCCTACTTTTTGTAGCAATGGCATTATTGGTATTCCGTGCCGGCTCTTTTGTGCCCATTCCTGGTATTGACGCTGCTGTACTTGCCGATCTGTTCGAACAGCAACAAGGGACCATCATTGACTTGGTTAACATGTTCTCTGGTGGTGCCCTTGAGCGTGCCTCGATACTGGCACTGGGCATTATGCCGTATATTTCGGCGTCGATTATTGTTCAGTTATTGTCAGTCGTTCATCCCGCATTAGCGGAATTGAAAAAAGAGGGTGAGTCTGGTCGTCGTAAGATAAACCAGTACACTCGCTACGGCACGTTGGTGTTGGCAACGTTCCAAGCAATTGGAATCGCGACCGGGTTACCAAGTATGATGCCGGGTCTGGTGATTAATCCAGGTCCTGCGTTTTACTTTACCGCGGTAGTTAGTTTGGTGACCGGTACCATGTTTTTGATGTGGTTAGGTGAACAAATTACCGAGCGCGGCATTGGTAACGGTATTTCGTTGATTATTTTCACCGGGATCGTCGCGGGTCTGCCACCCGCAATTGGACAGACAATAGAGCAAGCGCGTCAAGGCGACATGTCTCCGCTTCTCTTGCTAGGTATCGCAGTTATCGTATTGGCTGTCGTCTACTTTGTGGTCTTCATGGAGCGTGGTCAACGTCGTATCGTTGTTAACTACGCTAAGCGGCAACAAGGTCGTCGTGTTTTTGCAGCGCAAAGCACGCATCTGCCTCTTAAGATCAACATGGCAGGCGTTATTCCTGCGATTTTTGCATCAAGTATTATTCTGTTCCCTGGCACGCTTGCTAACTGGTTTGGTAAGGGTGATCAGACAAGCTGGCTGACCGATGTGTCTTTGGCACTGAGTCCGGGACAACCAGCGTATGTGATACTTTATGCGGCAGCGATTATCTTCTTCTGCTTTTTCTATACGGCGTTGGTATTTAACCCGCGAGAAACTGCAGATAACTTGAAGAAGTCAGGGGCGTTCGTACCTGGTATTCGCCCGGGTGAGCAGACTGCTAGATACATTGATAAAGTAATGACACGTTTGACCCTAGCGGGCGCCATGTATATTACCTTTATCTGTCTGATCCCCGAGTTCATGATGATTGCGTGGGATGTCCACTTTTACTTTGGTGGTACATCACTACTTATCGTAGTAGTCGTAATCATGGACTTTATGGCTCAAGTTCAGACTCATTTGATGTCTCAACAATATGAGTCCGTGTTGAAAAAAGCCAACCTAAAAGGCTACGGCCGCTAATAGGTTGTCTATTTACGGAGTTTAGCAATGAAAGTTCGTGCTTCCGTTAAGAAAATCTGCCGTAACTGTAAAGTGATCAAACGTAACGGTACCGTTCGTGTGATCTGCAGTGAGCCAAAGCACAAGCAACGCCAAGGCTAATAGCAGAATATTTTTCTTGCAAAATGAGGTCAGGCTGGCTACATTAGCCAGCCCACCTTTTGTATGTGCAAAAGAAGTGGCTATGCCGCTGCGTATCCTCGACGGGCTCTGCAGCGGTTCTACTTGAAAAGTACTAGGAGTGAATAGTGGCCCGTATAGCAGGCATTAACATTCCTGATCAAAAGCACGCTGTAATCGCATTGACTGCGATTTACGGTGTCGGCAAAACCACCTCTCAAGCTATTCTAGCTGATGTCGGTATTGCTGAGAGCACTAAGATCAGTGAACTATCAGAAGAACAGATCGACCAATTGCGTGACGGTGTGGCTAAATACACCGTAGAAGGCGATCTACGTCGTGAAATTTCCATGAACATCAAGCGTCTTATGGACCTTGGTTGTTACCGCGGTTTGCGTCATCGTCGCAGCTTGCCACTTCGTGGCCAGCGTACGAAGACCAACGCTCGTACCCGTAAGGGTCCGCGCAAACCGATCAAGAAATAATCGGGGTAGGTGAGTACTATGGCTAAACAAGCAACTCGTGCACGCAAACGCGTACGCAAGCAAGTCGCTGATGGCGTCGCGCACATTCATGCGTCTTTCAATAACACAATCGTGACGATTTCTGACCGTCAAGGCAATGCTCTAGCATGGGCAACTGCCGGTGGTTCAGGCTTCCGTGGCTCTCGTAAGTCAACTCCATACGCTGCGCAGGTTGCTGCTGAGCGTTGTGGTGAAATGGCTAAAGAGTACGGCCTGAAAAACCTCGAAGTGATGGTTAAAGGTCCAGGTCCAGGCCGCGAGTCTACTATTCGTGCCCTGAACGCTGCGGGCTTCCGCATCACTAACATTGTCGATGCGACGCCAATCCCGCATAACGGTTGTCGTCCACCTAAGAAACGCCGCGTTTAATACGCACTAGCGCTGTTTCTTAGAATATTGGAGAAAGATCATGGCAAGATATTTGGGTCCTAAGCTGAAGCTTAGCCGTCGCGAAGGTACTGACTTGTTCCTTAAGTCAGGCGTACGCGCGATTGATACCAAGTGTAAAATCGATAACGTCCCAGGCGTTCACGGTCAGCGTCGCGGCCGTTTGTCTGACTATGGCGTTCAGCTTCGTGAGAAGCAAAAAGTTCGTCGTATGTACGGCGTAATGGAAAAGCAGTTCCGTAACTACTACAAAGACGCTGCCCGCATCAAGGGTAATACAGGTGAAAACCTGCTTCAGCTTCTTGAAGGTCGTCTGGATAACGTAGTTTACCGCATGGGCTTTGGTGCAACTCGCGCCGAATCACGTCAGCTGGTAAGCCACAAAGCGATCCTAGTTAACGGCAAAGTTGTTAACGTACCTTCTTTCAAGGTTTCGGCAAACGACGTGGTTAGCATTCGCGAGAAGGCGAAGAACCAGGCGCGCATCAAAGCAGCTCTAGAAGTTGCGGCACAGCGCGAACTGCCAACTTGGATCGAAGTAGACAGCAAGAAGATGGAAGGCACATTCAAACGCCTACCAGAGCGTTCTGATTTGTCTGCTGACATCAACGAACACCTGATCGTCGAGCTTTACTCTAAGTAAAGCTGAACTAAAGAGAGGACATAATGCAGGGTTCTGTAACAGAATTTCTTAAGCCGCGTCTGGTTGATATTGAACAAGTTAGCTCGACGCACGCAAAAGTAACTCTTGAACCTCTAGAGCGTGGTTTTGGCCATACTCTGGGGAATGCGCTACGTCGTATCCTACTTTCATCTATGCCAGGCTGTGCGGTGACGGAAGTAGAAATTGACGGCGTGTTGCACGAGTACAGCACCAAAGAAGGGGTTCAGGAAGACATCCTGGAAATCCTACTTAACCTTAAAGGCCTAGCCGTTAAGGTTGAGGGTAAAGATGAAGTTATCCTTACTCTGACCAAGTCTGGTGCAGGCCCTGTTGTTGCAGGCGACATCACCCATGATGGTGGTGTTGAGATTGCGAACCCAGAACACGTTATCTGCCACCTGACTGATGCAAACGCGGAAATTAGCATGCGTATCAAGGTAGAACGTGGTCGTGGCTATGTACCAGCGTCTGCGCGTATCGATAGCGAAGACGACGAGCGTCCCATTGGTCGCCTACTTGTCGATGCAACGTTTAGCCCAGTAGATCGTATTGCTTATAATGTTGAAGCAGCACGTGTTGAACAGCGTACCGACCTTGATAAGTTAGTCATCGATATGGAAACTAACGGTACACTGGATCCTGAGGAAGCGATTCGCCGTGCGGCAACCATCCTAGCTGAACAGTTGGATGCGTTTGTTGATTTACGCGACGTGCGTGTCCCTGAGGAGAAAGAAGAGAAGCCAGAGTTCGATCCGATCCTACTGCGTCCTGTAGACGATCTTGAACTAACTGTTCGCTCTGCAAACTGTTTGAAAGCAGAAGCGATTCACTATATCGGTGATCTGGTACAGCGTACTGAGGTTGAGCTTCTTAAAACACCAAACCTTGGTAAGAAGTCTTTGACAGAGATTAAAGACGTGCTGGCATCACGTGGTCTATCTCTAGGCATGCGCCTAGAAAACTGGCCGCCAGCATCAATCGCTGAAGATTAATCAGTTACTGATTATTTAGTTAGAAGGATTAGGTCATGCGCCATCGTAAGAGTGGTCGTCAACTCAATCGCAACAGCAGCCATCGTAAAGCGATGTTCAGCAACATGGCTAGCTCGCTGGTAACTCACGAAGTTATCAAAACAACTTTGCCTAAGGCAAAAGAGCTGCGTCGCGTTATTGAACCGTTGATTACCTTAGCTAAGAACGACAGTGTTGCTAACCGTCGTGTAGCGTTCGCTCGCACTCGTAACGACGAAGTAGTAGCGAAACTGTTTAATGAACTCGGCCCACGTTTTGCTTCACGTGCAGGCGGTTACACTCGCATTTTGAAATGCGGTGTTCGCTCAGGTGATAAAGCCCCTATGGCTTACATCGAGCTCGTAGATCGCCCAGAGCAAGACGCTGAGGAAGCTGCAGAATAAGTTATTTATTTTTGTAGTGCATTTAGAAAAGCCAGGCTTATGCCTGGCTTTTTCTTTATCTAAACTTATCTTTTTTACGCAAGCCGCGATATAGCATCAATGAGTAAAAATATTGTTGGTGACGCTTTTCGTCACTCTCATCGCGCTAATAGATCTCGTCGGTGTTAAGAATAGTCGAACAGTTTTGAACGAAATACGCCCAATGTGGGGCTAAAGCCAGCAACAAGGTTTAATTTTGAACAAACAAAAAAGAAAATGAAATTTATTGTTGACGGTTGTCACGTTTTCTCTAGAATGCAGCCCTACTTAACGCGAACACAACGCGTTAGGGGAGTCAAAAAGAGGTTTTGTTTCGGCCCTAAGGGTTGAAAATAAAAGATAAAATTTCTTCTTGACTTTAACGGTAAGGCGCGTAAGATACGCAGCCCTGACCAAGCGAAGCGCAGCTTCGTACAGTCAACGCTCTTTAACAATTTGACCTATGCAATCTGTGTGGGCACTCGTTGAGAATAGACAAAAAGATTTATTCGATGAACTGAGTGACCAATTCATGTTGGTACAGCCTTGAGCTGTTTTGATTTCACTTTTTTAAAAGTGGATGCCAACAAGAGCACAGTCAATTCGTTTGTCTCGCAAGAGACGAACAAAACAGTATTT
>NZ_MUFJ01000043.1:0-13866 GCF_001996245.1 Salinivibrio sp. MA607
AAATACTGTTTTGTTCGTCTCTTGCGAGACAAACGAATTGACTGTGCCGAACAACGTAAACGTTGTTTCGTATTGGTCACTCAGTTCATCGAATAAATCTTTTTGTCTATTCTCAACGAGTGCCCACACAGATTGCATAGGTCAAATTGTTAAAGAGCGCCGCTCATCGTTGAAATACTGTTTTGTTCGTCTCTTGCGAGACAAACGAATTGACTGTGCCGAACAACGTAAACGTTGTTTCGTATTGGTCACTCAGTTCATCGAATAAATCTTTTTGTCTATTCTCAACGAGTGCCCACACAGATTGCATAGGTCAAATTGTTAAAGAGCGCCGCTCATCGTTGAGCGGGAGTGGCATAATACGCCACTTAGGCATTGAGTCAAGCATTTTGTTTTGCTTGCCTGTATTGCCGTTGTTAGCTCGGCTTGCCGTGCCAACGAGAGCGCATTATAGAGAGGTAATTTTTTGGCGCAAGGGGTTTTTGATAAAAACAGCACAAGCGATTAAAAACCAACCAATACGGGTGATGACTCACTCGTTTGCGGCGCTTATAGACGCTTATTTCATAACTTGGTGTCGAAGCGTTGACCCTGTGAAGTAAAATCTCAGCGCCTGCTCCTTATTTCGGTTATCTTGCCAGCGAACTTCTAATACGAGTGTTTTCGCATAAACACCACCATCATCGGTGAGCACATTTTTAATCTCAGTCACTGCCAGTTGGTAACCAGTATCTTCAGTATCTATCAAGCATCTTGCTAAACGGCTCAACCTCATGACTGCAGTATGGCTTGCACTGCAGGGCGTATCCGTGTTCATTAAACGCCAATGCGCCAGTTGGTTACTAGCAACATGCATAGCCCCTTCTGCCAAGCGCGCATTGTGTTGCTTAGCTTGAATATCGACAGTGAGTGTATAAATACCTGCGCCCGTTACCGCTACTAACACTAACGCAATCAATATTTCGATAAAGGAAAAACCTCGCGCTCGCAACATGCTATCCCTCCTCATAAGGCGGTTTGATGTCATGATAGCTATTACCGACTGGACGCCACTGCTTAAGACCTTTAAAACTCTGCTGTACCGTTTCATCACTATAGGTTGGTTGAAATGAACCATACACCACGGAATGGCCATCCGGCACATCAGTAATAAATGCGCCTTTGGTGATGAAACTACCGTGAAACCAAAAAGGGACACGGCTTGCTTGATCAGGATTGGTGACTGTTGATGTGATCATTTCGCAAAGTTCTTGGATATTACTATCGTCGTGAGAGCAAGACATCCCGCCAGATTCGGAGATGGTCATCCCCCATTGCTCAGCAAATTCTCTCGCATTCAGATTATCGGTGTTAAACTGATATACCACTCCTTTAAAGGGTTTAATCGCACCACGCAGCGCCACAATGCCATCTTGCACAACCAGTAAAATCGGAGGTTCACTTGGTAACGCCTTTAAACCCTCTCGGCTTAGATCACAAGGCCCATCCACCCAGACTTTTGCATTCGCTCTCTCTCTGTGTTTACTGCTAGCGACTGCATTCAATAGAGTTTCATAACATAACGACGGATCATCTTGGGTATTAACAACAAAACCGCCTTGTCGCTCAAATTGCTCTCTGACTGTTTCCCACTGCGCGCGAGGGACACCAAAGTAATCGTTGAACAAGTCCATATTCTCAACGTTGGTTTGCACATCTTTTTTTAGTCGCGCGCCGGTTTCATCGCGACTATCTGCCACTGTGTAGTCGCTAACCTCCGTTTTATATTCGGGGGCGCACTCATCGCTACCATCTAAGCGAACGGTAAATCTGTTTTGACTTTTTTCCTCTTCATTCTTTGAGCTCTCTGAGCTCTCTGAACTCTTTGACTGATTCTCACCGAGCGTGCGCGGACGAATCATGACATCGCCCCCCGCCATAATTGAATGGCATTCATATAAACCATCCTCTCGCTTTTTTCCTTTTACCGGTCGCCATGTATTGCCACCGTAAAACGCGGCGGATCCAGAAGTGACAAACGAACTTCTTCGCGCGCCGGTGGCTTTTGCCAGAGTCACCCCGACTTGTTGCTGTGCATGAGTTGCGTAAAGATGCCACATCCCGCGCTTACTGTTTTGCCATGGCGCCAACCATAATTGACTTTGCGCGACGTTTTGACAGGGAGAAAGTTGTTCTAGTGCTTGGGCGATATCATCGTTGGATAACTCAATGCCATCATGCTGAATTTTAGCCACCGCACAGTCGAGAGCGGCCCAAGCTTTAGAAAGTGATTGCTCGGTTTTGACTCTCGCTTGCGTCTGTTGGATATCATTAACCGCACGTCGACTGACTCCTAACACAATGAGAAGTGCAATCAGTGCAACACTCGCAACCACCGCAAGCGTTGCTATGCCTTGGTCGTACTTATGTTTTCTGATGCATTTCATGGTGAAACAACCGTATTAGCTAAAACCAAGGTTCTCGACACTTGTTCACGTTCACTAGGTTGACGTTTTAATGAGGCGGAAAGTTCGATCGTTAACGCAGTAATACGTCGCCCTGTCTCCGTCCGCGTCTCATCACGAGAAAAGGCTAAATGCGTGACCTTCAATGCTCGGGATGAAATATCTCGCCAGTACCCTGACTCACATGACCAATTTTTGGTGTCTTGGTGATTTTCATAAGCCTCTATCGCCTGTGATTCTGCATCGAAACGAAATCCTTTGGCATCGTCTTTATCAATAGTTTGCGTGGAGTGAGTACGCCCTTGTTGGTACGCAAATCGCAAACATTGCCCGCTAGATTGCTCAGGCACTTCATCAATTAACACAATGTGCGCCTCATCTCCGCTTTTAAATACGTAAGGGGAAGTCCTGCCGCATTGATAACAGAGGGCTGCACGGCGAATATCTGCCTCCATAAAGGTAAGAAGGCGACTTATTTCTAAAGACAAAAACGTTTTATTATCCAGACGCGTTTGTGTCGCCGTCGCTGTTGTCATCACCGCCAGTGCCGCGATAGTGACTATCATACTCACCGTCAGCCCCACCAAGAGTTCAACCAATGAATGGCCTTTACAGTTAGCTGCAAGCACTGGCTACCTCCCGCCACGGACAAACATCAAAGCCAAGGTACTGGCGAACGGTGACAATGTAATCCGGTGTGCTGGCAAGATCGCGGCTTAGACCAAGCGTGAGATTATGACTGGGTCGCTGTGTGCGAAAATCGATAGTAAATAGATCCCCGTCAGGCAATAACACCCACCCCTCACTCACTTTCTTTTTTAATTGAATTGCTTTAGGTAGCCTGACCATAGCTAATGTGGTTTGTTGACACGATATTTTTGCCATCGCGCCCGTTCTACTCACACTGTTCGCTTTTTCGTTGACCGGTTGAGCAATAATGCATTGCGTATTTTCGTCTTGATGCAAAATAAGACGATATGCTTGGCTCTGATTGATCGCACGACTTTGAGTCAGTTGGAATAAGCTTGTCAGCTCTGCACTGCGACTGGCCATTACGGCCACTTGGCGTGAATAGGTAAAGCTAGGAAATGCGATGGCACAAATAACCGCTAACACACTCAATACAATCAATAATTCAATCAATGTTACGCCATGTTGCTGTAGCCTACTTGGCGTGAATTGGGTACGGTGAAAACGCATACTGCCTCCCAAGATCGCCGCCTGCCGATTGAGCGCAGACTACCACTCTCATAAGCTCTGTATGCGTTTGGTAATTGAGTCTTCGAGGGGCACGTAGAAATGCGTTTATATTTTTGTCGCTATTTACAACATGGCGTGACACTGATCGAAATGATGCTTGTACTGGCCATCATCGCAACACTTGCAGGGATTGCCATCCCCAGCTATGCCGAGCACCAACAACAACAGACGCGGCAAGCGGCGACTCGACATTTAATTCAGTTACAAGCGTGGGTAGAGCAGAAATTTACGATGGCTGAGCAATATCCGTCGGTATCAGATGTCGCTAAGTTAGAAGAGGTGCTATGTGCGGATTGTCAGCTCTCACCGGATTATCGGTTCGAAGTCCAAGGTGGGAAGGCAGCCTATAAGATCCTTGCTCACCCTCGAACAAGTTACCCCCAAATCGATGACGCATGTGCTACCTTGGTCCTCCATACGAACGGACTGATAACGTCGACCTCATCAAATGCATCTTGTCCTTTACCGCATGATCGATCAACAAATACGTTTTCGTCAGGCATAAAAAAAGCCAGCACAAAGCTGGCCTTTCTATGATGACTGAGGATTCAACACTGGCTAACCCGTATGCACGAGGCCCAGTTGCTTATCCGGTTAAATCATCAAAAAACTTTTTGACACCGTCAAAGAAGCCCTCTGATTTTGGCTTGTGTTTTTTCGCTTCAGTGCCACTAAAAGACTCTTCTAGCTCTTGTAGAAGCTCTTTTTGACGGCTGCTTAAGTTCACTGGCGTTTCGACAACCATCTTACAGATCAGGTCCCCCATACCGCCGCCACGAACAGACTGCACCCCTTTACCGCGCATACGGAACATGCGTCCTGTTTGCGTTTCTGCTGGCACTTTTAAGCTTACACGACCATCAAGGGTAGGCACTTCAACCTCGCCACCTAGCGCGGCCATGGTGAAACTCACCGGTACTTCACAATACAAGTTGTTGCCATCCCGGGTGAAAATGTGGTGTTCACGAACGTGTACTTGAACGTATAAGTCGCCCGCTGGCGCACCATTTTCTCCCGCTTCACCTTCACTTGATAAGCGAATACGATCGCCTGTATCAACCCCCGCTGGGATTTTCACATTCAAGTGCTTGGTCTCTTTGACGCGACCTTGACCGTGGCAGCTATTACAAGGGTCTTTGATAATGGTACCGCTGCCGTGACACGTTGGGCAGGCCTGCTGAACCGCAAAGAAACCTTGGCGCATTTGTACTTGGCCAATACCGTTACAGGTCCCACAGGTTTGCTTCTTAGTCCCCGGTTTCGCACCACTACCATCGCACGTCGAACAGCCGACATAGGTGGGCACTTCGATCTCTTTGCTGACGCCACGGACCGCTTCTTCAAGCGTTAGCTCCATGTTGTAGCGTAAATCGGCACCACGTTGTGCGCGTTGCTGACCACCGCGACGACCTCCGCCGAATATATCGCCGAATACGTCACCAAAAATATCGCTAAAGTCAGCACCACCGCCGCCAAAGCCGCCACCGCCGAAGCCGCCGCCTCCCATGCCACCTTGTTCAAAGGCTGCATGACCATATTGGTCGTAGGCTGCACGTTTTTGCGGATCGGTCAGTATTTCGTATGCCAACTTCACTTCTTTAAATTTTTCGTCGGCATCATCGCCTTTATTGCGGTCTGGGTGATACTTCATCGCCAGCCGCTTATAGGCCTTTTTAATATCGCGCTCGCTTGCATCGCGGCTTAAGCCGAGCACTTCATATAAATCTCTTTTAGACATGGTCTGACTGCACCTGTTTACGTCAACAAAACAAAGACGTTCAAATCACTGTTTGATAAAACGACGGGCGAAGGAGATCGCTCCCCTACGCCCGTGCTTATTAACGACAGTGCTTTCGCTTATTTCTTGTCGTCGTCTTTAACTTCTTCGAACTCAGCATCAACAACGTCGTCGTCTTGTTTTGCTGAATCGGCACCGGCGTCTTGCTGCGCCTGCTCATTTTGAGCTTGCTGCTGGGCAATTTCCATCAGTTTTGATGAAGCCGCAACCAGTGCTTGAACCTTCGCATCGATGTCTTCTTTATCTTCACCGTTGCGTGCGGTTTCCAGCTCAGAGATAGCTGTTTCGATCTTCTCTTTGTCTTCAGCAGGCAATTTGTCACCCGCTTCGTCCATTTGCTTGCGTGTACCATGAATGAGCTGATCCGCTTGGTTACGGGCAGTCACTAACTCTTCGAACTTTTTGTCCGCTTCTTTGTTAGCTTCTGCTTCTTGTACCATTTTCTCAACGTCTTCATCGCTTAGGCCACCAGACGCTTGGATGGTGATCTTCTGCTCTTGACCGGTTTGCTTATCAGTTGCAGACACGTTCAAGATACCATCCGCGTTCAAGTCGAAAGTCACTTCAATTTGTGGCGTGCCACGTGGCGCTGGCTGAATACCTTCTAGGTTAAACTGACCCAGTGATTTGTTATGCATGGCTTGCTTACGCTCACCTTGGATCACATGAATCGTTACCGCGCTTTGGTTGTCTTCAGCGGTTGAGAACACTTGATTCGCCTTAGTCGGAATCGTCGTGTTTTTCTCAATCAGCTTGGTCATCACACCGCCCATGGTTTCGATACCCAGCGACAGTGGCGTGACGTCAAGCAGTAGTACGTCTTTAACATCGCCAGACAGTACACCACCCTGTGCAGCCGCACCCATTGCAACCGCTTCATCCGGGTTCACGTCCTTACGTGCATCCTTACCGAAGTACTCTGCAACTTTTGACTGAACCATAGGCATGCGGGTTTGACCACCGACCAAGATAACATCCGTGATTTCATCAACAGACAGCTCAGCGTCTGCCAAGGCCACTTTCATTGGTTCGAGTGAACGTTGAACCAGATCTTCAACCAGTGATTCCAGCTTGGCACGAGTAATCTTGATGTTCATGTGCTTAGGACCGGTTGCGTCCGCGGTCACATAAGGCAAGTTCACGTCTGTTTGCTGCGCAGAAGACAGTTCAATCTTCGCTTTCTCAGCCGCTTCTTTGACACGCTGCATCGCGAGCGGGTCTTGACGCAGATCGATGCCTTGCTCTTTCTTAAATTCGTCGACCAAGTAGGTGATCAAACGGTTATCGAAGTCTTCACCACCCAAGTGGGTGTCACCGTTGGTTGCCAGTACTTCGAAGGTTTGCTCACCATCGACTTCATCAATTTCGATGATAGAGATATCGAACGTACCACCACCTAGGTCATAAACCGCGATAGTGCGATCGCCACCTTTCTTATCAAGGCCATAAGCCAATGCTGCCGCTGTAGGCTCGTTGATAATACGTTTAACTTCTAGTCCCGCAATACGACCAGCATCCTTAGTCGCTTGACGCTGAGAGTCATTAAAGTAAGCAGGGACAGTGATTACCGCGCCAGTCACTTCTTCGCCGAGGAAGTCTTCAGCGGTTTTCTTCATTTTCTTCAACACTTCAGCTGACACTTGTGGCGCGGCCATTTTTTGGCCTTTCGCTTCAACCCAAGCATCACCGTTATCTGCCTTCACAATTTTGAAAGGCATGATACTGATGTCACGCTGTACTTCTTCATCTTCGAAGCGGCGACCGATCAGACGCTTAATCGCGTATAGGGTGTTTTCTGGGTTTGTCACTGCCTGGCGCTTCGCAGGCTGGCCGACAAGTGTTTCACCATCTTGTGTGTAAGCGATAACGGATGGCGTTGTACGATCACCTTCTGCGTTTTCAATTACGCGCGTTTTTTCACCGTCTAGTACGGCGACACATGAGTTGGTTGTACCCAAGTCAATACCAATGATTTTACCCATCTGGTGCTCTCCGAAATTCGTTCTGTGGCTGTAGTTCGTTACCCTTTATGTGGGGGTAACTGTGAGAGGTTCAACCCCCTCACCGCAAATTTTTATTTGTTGCTGCCGTTTAAATAAGGGCAGCACGACACTTTTCAAGGGCTAGCAGCAAAAAAATCCGTGTTCGTCACTCACGTATCACAAGCGGAGTAACAAATTAACTATTGATGCTATGCCCTTATTAAAATCACGCTTTTTCGTCGACGTTGCCTTGTGCGGCTTTCGATACCATCACCATCGCTGGACGTACCACGCGACCATTTAACTCATAGCCTTTTTGCATCACCATCATTACGGTGTTTGGCTCATGCTCAGTGCTTTCTTGGATCGTCATCGCTTGGTGAAGCTCAGGATTAAAAGGTTGGCCTTGTGGGTCAATCGCTTTCAAACCAAACTTATCAATGGTATCCATCATGGTTTTTAGCGTCAGCTCTACCCCTTCAACCATGGGCTTGATCGATTCATCTTCCTTATCCGCCATCTCGACAGCACGCTCAAGGTTGTCGATAACTGGCAGCAACTCACTGGCAAACTTCTCCAGTGCAAACTTTCGCGCTTTCTCTACTTCTTGCTCTGATCGACGACGCATATTGTCTACGTCAGCACGGGCACGAAGCACACTGTCTTGTTGCTCTTGCACTTTGGCTTCACTGGCTTCAAGTGCTGCTTCTAACTCTGTAATGCGTGCAATCATGGCTTCGGTTTCCTCTTGCTCAATGTCTGCACTACCGCTTGCCTGTTGCTCAACCGTCTGCTCTGCATCTTTGCCTTCAGCAGCTTGCGCATCTTTCATCGCTTCTTGCTCTTGCTTAACTTTCTGTTCTTCGCTCATGATCACTCCGACACAAATGGCATTGCCCAGCGCGCACTGGGACTGTTTAACTTGATTGTGGAAGTATTATGGGGATGAATCTTTATGATTCAACCGCCCACATAACGCAAATCACGACAATCCTTTTTTTACCACGTTATACTGGGCACAAATAACGATGGGATCCTGATTATGTCGACACCATTCCAGCGCATTGCCTTAATTGGTAAACCTCGCAACCCAGACGCAGTGAATACACACATCGGCCTTTATCATTGGCTCACCGAGCGCGGTTACGAGGTGTGCATTGATACACGCTTGAGTACCAATTTGGGGCTACCCGACGCGCACTATCTGGATTTGGTTAATATTGGTCAGCACGCTGATCTCGCGATCGTTATCGGTGGCGACGGTAATATGCTCGGCGCCGCTCGCGTACTGTCACGAAGCGATATAAAAGTGATTGGTGTAAACCGCGGTAATTTAGGCTTTTTGACTGACCTGGATCCCGATGCCTTTGAAAATGCCCTAGACGCCGTTTTAGGTGGCGACTACATGGAAGAAGACCGTTTTTTGCTTGAAACAGAGATCCATCGTCACGATCAGGTTAAAAGCCATAACGCTTCGCTCAACGAGGCCGTTTTACACCCTGGGCAAGTGGCTCACATGATTGAGTTTGAGGTCTATATTAACGAGCATTTCGCCTTTTCGCAGCGCTCAGATGGGATCATTATTTCAACGCCGACGGGATCAACAGCCTATAGCTTATCAGGTGGCGGCCCCATCTTATCCCCCAGCCTCAACGCTATTTCTTTAGTCCCTATGTTCCCCCATACCCTATCAAGCCGGCCTTTGGTGGTAGATGGTAATCGCCGGATTAAATTATTAGTGTCTCCCGATAACCGCGGCACACTGGAAGTCAGTTGTGATGGGCAAGTTTCTTTGCCAGTGAATCCGGGCGATGAAGTCCATATTTACAAAAGCCCCGCCACACTCAAACTCATTCACCCCAAAGACTATAATTATTACAATACGTTACGTAAAAAGCTGGGTTGGTCTTCAAAGCTGTTCTGACGCGGCTGTTTTTTCATATCAACGTTATTTTCCTTCTTCCTGTTGGTATGCAAAACAGGCCAGCCACTTTTTGTCCATTTTTTGTGCGCCTCATCCCATTCACAATAATTCTCACTGAACAGTGTTCACTGGATGAAAAAACAGTATATACTGTATCTATACACAGTTGTTGATAGATACAGGTGTTTTCCTATGTTAGCCGATATAACCATTCAAAACTTTGCCATCGTTAAATCCTTGGAGTTGGAGTTTAGTAAAGGCATGACGGCGATAACCGGTGAGACCGGGGCAGGTAAATCTATTTCTATTGATGCGCTAGGCTTATGCTTAGGTGACCGCGCCGATGCCAATATGGTGCGCCCAGGGGAAAAGCGCGCTGAAATATCGACCAGCTTCACCTTGGAACAAAACAGTGCGGCGCGACGCTGGTTACAAGATAACGAATTAGAAGACGGTGACGATTGTATTTTAAGACGCGTAATCACTAAAGAAGGGCGGTCACGCGCTTATATCAATGGCAATCCGGTTCCTGCTTCTCAGCAAAAAGCACTTGGGCAACTTTTGATCAACATTCACGGTCAACATGCACATCAACAACTGTTACGCCCTGAGCACCAAATTACGTTGCTTGACCAATATGCGGGTCATCAATCGTTGATCGATAAAATGGCAACGCGCTATCAACGTTGGCGTCGCACAAAAAATGAGCTAAAAGCACTGATAAAGAAAAAGGATGATATTGAGGCGCAACAACAGCTGCTTGAGTATCAAGTGGGCGAACTCAATGAACTTGCGCTTGGTGAAGACGAATATCAGCAAATTGAAGAAGAGCATAAACGCTTATCCAACAGTGGTGATATCGCGATGACAAGCCAAGCAGTGGTTGATCTGCTCTGCGATGGCGAAGAAAGCAATACACTTGGCCTACTAACTGCTGCGCAACAACGTTTGAATGAATTAGCGACACTAGACAATCACTTCTCTCCGCTGGCTGAAATGCTCGAAGAAGCTAGAATTCAAACTCAAGAAACCAGTCAGGAGATCGCCCGTTATCTTGATCAACTCGACATGGATCCGCAGCGTTTACAATATTTAGATCAACGCATGGCTACCATTATGAGTTTGTCACGCAAACACCATGTTCAACCAGAGGTGCTGTATAGCACACATCAACAGTTGATAACGGAGCTAGAAAAACTCGCGCACAATGATGAGGCCATTGAGCAGCTTCAAGCCGAAGTCGACAAGCAATTCGCAGACTGTTTAGACACAGCAGAAAAGCTCAGTAAAAGCCGTCGTCGTTATGCCAAAGAGCTCAATAAACTCATTACCCAAAGCATGCATCAGCTCAGCATGGAACACGGCAGTTTTGAAATCCAAGTCGAAAATAAAGCAGAGACCCACCTAAGTCCTCTAGGCGGCGATGCGGTCGCATTTTTGGTCTCGACCAATCCCGGCCAGCCTTTACAACCACTCGCAAAGGTCGCATCAGGTGGTGAGTTATCGCGGATCTCCCTCGCTATTCAAGTGATTACAGCACAAAAAGTGGAAACACCTAGCCTTATCTTTGACGAGGTTGATGTCGGTATTAGCGGGCCAACCGCCGCCATTGTGGGTCAATTATTACGTCAGCTTGGCGAATCGACCCAAGTTATGTGTGTCACCCATTTGCCACAAGTTGCCGGCTGTGGTCATCAACAAATGTTTGTCGCCAAAGAGACTGACCAAGGCACGACGACCACTCGCATGTACCCACTCGATTACCAGGCCCGTATTAATGAGCTGGCCCGTTTGCTTGGTGGCAGTGAAATTACCGAGCGTACTTTAGCAAATGCCGAAGATCTGCTCATTGCCGCTTAAAAAAACACGGCATTAATCACATGCTTGCTCGAGGGAAGTGTGCAACGTTCACTTTCCTCGGCTATTTCTTTTCCCATTGCGAACTTTTTCACGTTATGACCCTCCAAACGCTAGTCGTTGGCAGGTTTTTTACATATATTCTCTGCTTGTTTATACTCGACGCGCTATGCACCGCAGGCACCGCTTGCAAAACGTACTGAGTGACGTGATTTGCCCTCAACGAGACAGTGAAGATATTAACTATGGGTTGGAAAAAAGCCGCCGTTGCCTCTCTAATGGCGATTGCCATTATGGGTTGCTCTTATGCCGAAAAACTGGTTTATCGTGTAGATATCAATCAAGGCAACTATATTGAAAAAAAGGCCGTAGACTCATTGAAGTTTGGCATGACAAAAGAGCAGGTCAAATTCCTTCTCGGCCCACCGATGTTGGTTGAGTCTGGCTACCCAAACACTTGGTACTTCGTACAGTGGCAACAGCCGGGCCACCAAGATCCAACGCAAAAAGATTTAGTGCTCTCGTTTGATGATAATAATCAATTAGTCAGCATGAGTGGTGACTATGAGCCGGGCGACCAGTTTTTTGAGGCTGTGCAATAAGCAGTGACAGCCATTGGCTCGTTAAAAGGCGCCGGATATCGGCGCCTTTACTGTGATTATTTATCGCTTGAGCAAGGCCAAGCATCGGTGTTCGACGGTTAGCGCTTACGCTTGGTATCAACCCGTCCACCTGTCACAGGATCGGCCTTGCCCTCTTGCTTCGCTCGTTCAGCTCGACGGCGGCGAATTTCCTTCGGATCAGCTTGGAGTGGCCGATAGATCTCAATCCGATCACCCTCTCTTACTTGCGCGTCAAGCTTCACCGGTCGGCTAAAAATACCCACTTTGTTGGTGGACAAATCAATGTCAGGGTACGCGCTCAAGATACCCGACTGGCGGATAATCTCTTCAACACTTGTATCAGCCTTAACGACACAATTAAAGATGCGTTGCTCATTCGGTAGCGGATACACCACTTCCACATGCACCAGAGTCTCTTCACTCATAAATCGCTTTCGCTCGCTCTGTAAACGCTTTTACCATACTGCTGGTTAACTCACTAAAAATGCGCCCAAACGCTGCTTCCACCAGACGGTTAGTGAATTCAAACTCAAGGTTTAACTCTATCTTACACGCATCACTCGACAACGGCGTAAATTGCCACCCCCCACTTAAACGCTTAAACGGACCGTCAACTAAGGTCATATCAATACGCGCATTGTCGGTTAAGTAATTTTTTGTTGTAAACGTCTTCTTTATGCCCGCTTTGGCCACGTCCAGTGAAGCGACCATGGTTGAGTCTGTGTGCTCTATCAATCGAGTGCTCACACATCCGGGCAAAAACTCGGGGTACGCTTCAACATCGTTCACCAAGGCAAACATTTGCTCAGCACTGAACGGCACTAAAGCCGAGCGGATGATTTGCGGCATAGGGACTCCTTAAAGTTAACCGCGAGATAATACCACTGAGGTCGCCTTTCACCAATGTTAGCGGCTAGCATATCTAAGAAAGTCATGCGGTTTGTCTAACAGCATGCGATAATCCTTTCATTCTTCGACACATCGCCTTTATAATGCGCGGACTATGGCTAAGAAAAACGCAAAGAACAAAGCAAATAGCAACACCATTGCGCTGAATAAAAAAGCACGCTTTGAGTACTTTATTGAAGATGACTTCGAAGCGGGGCTAGAGCTGCAAGGTTGGGAAGTGAAAGCACTTCGATCGGGCAAAGCCAATATCAGCGAAAGCTATGTGTTGCTCAAAGACGGGGAAGCCTTTTTGTTCGGGGCAACGATCACCCCGCTGAATGTCGCCTCCACGCATGTGGTCGCTGATCCACAACGCACCCGTAAGCTCTTGCTCAAACGGCGGGAGCTTGATACCTTACTGGGTAAGGTTAATCGAGACGGTTTCACCGTGGTGGCATTGTCTTTATACTGGAAAAAATCATTTGCTAAGCTCAAAATAGGCTTAGCGAAAGGTAAAAAATTACACGATAAACGTGATACCGCGAAAGACAGAGACTGGCAGCGTCAAAAATCCAGGATCATGAAACACTCAACGCGGTAATCGTTGACGCGGCAGATCAATGTGTTAGACTCTGCCGCAACACTCTGGGGCTGATTCAGGATTCGACAGGATTGAGAAGGCCCGTGGAGCATGCCGAGGGGCGGTTGGCCTCGTAAAAAGCCGCAAAAAAATAGTCGCAAACGACGAAAACTACGCACTAGCAGCTTAATAACCTGCTGAGTGCCTATCCTCTCTAGCCTTCGCCTGTAGGACGGGGAATCAGGATAGTCAAAACCAAACAGGATCGCGTGGAGGCTTTGACCCAAGAGCTGAAGCGTTAAACATAAGTTGGGTATGTCTTTGTGTGGCGTGTTTGTCCGCAGCACTCTGACGAGACTAAAGACAAACTAAGCATGTAGCGCCATCGGTTAGACTGATTCTGGACGCGGGTTCAACTCCCGCCAGCTCCACCACTTTCTTTTAAGTTGTTGTTTTTATTAAAAATCGTTTTATTTTAAGTAGTTAGATAGAGTATGTGTGATACAAAGC
>NZ_MUFJ01000044.1:0-9915 GCF_001996245.1 Salinivibrio sp. MA607
ATAGTACCAACGTTAACGTGCGTTTTCGTACGTTCAAATTTTTCTTTAGACATGACAGTCCCTCTAAGCACGGTATTTCGGTGGCATTACGACCACACAACCAACAATCAGGTTTGTTGAGTATATATCAAACGGCTTGAAGTTACCTTGGAGAGGATGGTGCTGATAGGCAGATTTGAACTGCCGACCTCACCCTTACCAAGGGTGCGCTCTACCGACTGAGCTATATCAGCACTCTAAAAAGAGTGGAGCGGGCAGCGGGAATCGAACCCGCATCATCAGCTTGGAAGGCTGAGGTAATAGCCATTATACGATGCCCGCAATCGTTACTCGTAGAGCTATTCAAACAATTTGAAATTGGTGGTGGAAGAAGGATTCGAACCTTCGAAGGCTGAGCCGTCAGATTTACAGTCTGATCCCTTTGACCACTCGGGAATTCCACCTAAATTTTGGTGCCGGCTGCCGGAATCGAACTGGCGACCTACTGATTACAAGTCAGTTGCTCTACCAACTGAGCTAAGCCGGCGACAAGTGCTGCGCATTCTATGCCATGGATTTGAGGGGTGCAATAGGGAATTTTAAAAAAATGGGTGATTTTTGCGTCTTTTGGGTATTTTTTTGTGTGATTGTTGGGAAAGTAACCAGCCAACACCTTGATGACAATAGGCAAGCGCTTTTCCTTCCCGCTGGTTTGCGGTATCGTCACTCTCTTTATTGGCTTAAGGCACATGGATCATGAACGCAACGCTAACGCCTTATTTGTCGTTCGACCGTCAACAATGGGCTGAACTGAGGGATGCAGTGCCCATGACGCTTACCGAAGATGACATTGACCGCTTACGCGGCTTGAATGAACATTTATCAATGGATGAAGTGCGCGATGTCTATCTACCGTTGTCGCGCTTACTCAATCTGTATGTTAAAGCGCGTAAAAGCCGAACTGAAGTACTTGATGAGTTTCTTTCTCTGCCCGTGTCAAACCATGTGCCTTACGTTATCGGCATTGCAGGCAGTGTGGCGGTTGGGAAAAGCACGACGGCAAGGCTCCTAAAAGCGCTTCTAACCCGGTGGCCGGATCACCCTAAAGTGGCGTTAGTCACCACTGATGGTTTTTTATATCCCAATGCTGAGCTCGAATCGCGCGGCATCATGCACAAAAAGGGCTTCCCGCAATCGTATGACATGCGCAAGCTGGTTGAATTTGTCGCTGACGTCAAATCAGGCAAAGACTGTGTCACTGCGCCTGTTTATTCCCACCTTGTCTACGACATTACATCGGATGAGCAAAAAGTCGAAAAGCCCGATATTTTAATATTAGAGGGGCTGAATGTGCTACAAAGTGGCATGGATTATCCACACGATCCGCACCACGTGTTTATTTCTGATTTTCTCGACTTTTCTATTTATGTAGACGCCGAGCCTGACTTACTCAAACACTGGTACATCGAACGCTTTATGAAGTTTCGGCGCGGGGCATTCCTCGATCCACAAGCTTATTTCCACCATTACACGCGCTTGTCCATCGAAGAAGCGACACAGAAAGCAGCCACCATTTGGAATGATATTAACGGCAAGAATTTACTAGAAAACATTTTGCCAACCCGTGAACGGGCAAGCTTAGTGTTAGAAAAGGGCCCGAACCATTCTGTTCAGCGCGTTCGCGTGCGTAAATAGTCCGCATTCGTATAAGGACTAATCATCGCGCCTTAACGAGATTTCCCCTCCCAAGTAAGGCGTGATGTTTCCATCAACCTCCAGCAATAAGGCGCCATGCTCATCAATACCGCGCTCAATACCTTTTACCTGGCGGTCGCCCATTAATAGCTTAACGGGGCGACCGATAAAATTATCCAGTTGTGGCCAATCAGCCAAAATACTAGCCATACCTTGCTGTTCGTAGGCGATAAGCGATGCCTTGAGACGGTCAATCAAGTTCGCTGCTAACGTATTACGTGACGGCATCGGTGAACACGCCTGTGCAAGCTTCGCCCAAGGTTGATCAATATTGTCGTTAAGATGGGTCCCCATACCGAGGTTAAGCCCCATACCAATCACTATGTGTGCCGCATCACCCGTTTGCCCGGTCATTTCAACCAAAATACCCGCCAACTTTTTGTCTTGATAATAGAGGTCGTTTGGCCATTTTACTTTGACACCTGGCGCACCCAGATCGTGTAACGCTTTTGTCATTGCTACTCCGACGACAAGGCTGAGCCCCATTGCCGCCGCAGGCCCTGCATCTAATCGCCAATACATGGAGAGGTATAAATTGCTACCAAACGGCGATTGCCATGCACGCCCTCGACGACCACGGCCTTGTTGCTGATACTCGGCCAGGCACACACTACCAGGACTGAGCTGCCCCACTCTTTCCATTAAATGCTGATTGGTTGAGTCTATCACTGGGATCACAGCCAAAGCAGGTATATCGGTATGGGCACTTAACCAAGCTTCATCGAGCAGCTCAATCGGTTGTGATAAGCAATAGCCTTTGCCCTGTACTCGATAAATATCAAGCCCCCAAGATTGGAGAACCTTGATGTGTTTACTGATCGCCGCACGCGTCATACCCAGCGCTTCCCCCAGCATTTCACCAGAGTGAAACTCACCATCAGATAAACGTGTAATCAAGGCGAGACGTGCCGAATGCGCGCTCTTCATTGTGCCTCCAAGGTTGTTTCACCCTGCTGATCAATCAAGCGCACTTCGTGCTCAAGCCTCACACCAAAACGCGTATAAACGTGCGAGACGACATGCTTAGCTAAACGTATCACATCATCACTGATCGCATTCTCGGCATTGGTAATAACCAGTGCTTGCTGAGGATGAACGCGTGCGCCGCCTTGGCGTTTCCCTTTTAAGCCACATTGATCAATCAGCCACCCCGCTGCGACCTTTTTTTGTCCCAAAGGCGCAGAAAAGAGCGGCACATCAGGGTAAGAAACCTTTAACTTTGTCGCTTGCTCGCTATCAAGCACCGGATTTTTAAAGAAACTCCCAGCGTTACCGCACACAGAAGGATCGGGTAATTTAGCGCGCCGAATCGCACACACAGCATCAAAGATGCCTTTGGGGGTCGCTTGTTGAGAATCCAGTTCAGCTAACGCGCCATACTTGAGTACCGGTTTCCACGCTTTATCCAAGCGAAAGCCAACCTGAGTAATGACCCATCCCTGCATGGCGGGGGTTTTAAAAATCGAATCGCGGTAACCAAACTGACATTCATCGCAAGACAGACGACGTTGATTGCCCGTGTCAGGATGATAGATATCGACGTAAGCGCAACGCTCGGCAAATTCGACACCATAGGCACCAATATTTTGAATCGGTGCCGCCCCCACACAGCCGGGAATTAATGCCAGGTTCTCAAGCCCAGGCATCGCATTATCAATACTCCAGGCAACAAACGCATGCCAAGGCTCACCGGCGCCAACATGTAATAGGTAATGGTCAGCGTGGTTATCGATCGTGATCCCCTTTAGGCGGTTAAGGACCACCACTCCCTCAAAGTCTTGGCAAAAAAGCAGGTTGCTGCCTTCACCAACCACTAACTTCGGTGAGTTGTGATAATCAGACGCTTGCCAAATCTCTTGTAAGTCTTGCACACAATGTGCTTCTACAATCGCTTGGGCGCGCGCGGGCAAACCAAACGTATGATGGGGTGTCAAAGACACATCAGATAACCACTTCATCGTTGCATTACGCTGTTAGAAAACTCATTGATGGGTATACTACCTGTCCTGCTCGTATTGCGCATCTATTAGGCTATGGATAATTATCACATTCACCCGCTAGAGCCCTTGCGGTTCCCACTGGTAGCGCGGTTCTACAAAACACACTATCCTCCCGGAAAACCCAAGAAAGATGAACGTATTTGGGTCATTGATGGCCCGAGTGGACTATGTGGCGCGGTACGCTTTCAGCAACGTCTCGAGTATCAGTTACTCACAGGCATGTTGCTACACCCTGATCTGCGAGGAACAGGTTTAAGTCATCGTTTACTCGACGCAGTGCAAGAAACACTGTGTCAACGTCCTAGCTTTTGCTTAGCTTTCCGTCCACTGACTACCTTGTATGCGCAGCATGGTTTTACGCCTGTCGATCATCACGTATTACCCGATGATCTGGCTGCACGCCTGCACCGTTATTGTCAAAGTGGCAAAGATTTAGTGGCGATGGAATACTCACCCAAAGCGTGACATTAGCAACAAAGCCATTGCGCGGTGATCCGTAGCTTGACGCAATTTCTGGTATCATTCAGGGTTTAGTATCAATGCTCGACTCTGGCCGTCGAACAAAAAGAGGTAATAATGGATTCAGCGAACGCAAACCGGCAGCTTATTGATCGCTTGCCCACCATTGCGCACCAGCCAGAAAATCTCGAAACCTTATTAGACGCGGTCTCATTTAGAGAACGGCTCCTTAGCGAAATTAAAAAAGCAACATCACGTATTTATCTGGTGGCTCTGTACTTACAAGACGACGAAGCAGGACGAAGCATTCTGGATGCGCTTTACGAAGCAAAGCAAGCTAACCCTGCCCTCGATATCAAAGTATTAGTCGACTGGCATCGCGCACAGCGAGGGTTAATTGGAGCTGAACAGTCGGACGGTAATGCAGGACTATATCGAGCTTATGCAGAGCGCTACCCACATAAGATAGAGGTCTTGGGTGTGCCAGTTAGAAACCGCGAAGTCTTCGGCGTTTTGCACTTAAAAGGATTCGTATTTGATAACACCGTTATATACAGCGGCGCCAGCTTAAACGATGTCTATTTAGCGCAACATGATAGATACCGTTATGACCGTTATCACGTGCTCGCCAATAAAGTACTCGCCGACACCATGGCAGACTTTATTGTCAACACGTTAATCGCCGACAGTGCCGTCAACTGTCTCACCTCGCCCGACCGCCCCAACAGCAAAGCACTAAAGCCAAACATTCGTGAGTTTCGTGGTCAGCTACAGCAGGCCAGCTATCGATATCAAGATGAGCCGGTTAGTGAAGACCAAGTTGGACTTACCCCGATGGTCGGGTTAGGTAAACGGAAAAATAAACTCAATCGCTATATCTGTCATTTGATTGCCAGTGCCCATGATGAATTAGTCATTTGCACGCCCTATTTTAATCCACCACGCAGTGTCGTTCGCGAAATCCGTCGCGCACTTCGCCGAGGGGTAAGCGTGAGGATTATAGTGGGAGATAAAACCGCGAACGATTTCTACTCACCACCAGAGGCGCCATTTAAGACGATTTCAGCTCTGCCTTATTTGTATGAAGTCAACTTACGCAACTTTGCCCGTCGCAACGAAGCAGCGATTGCAAAACGTCAGTTAAATATCCATATCTGGAAACATGATGACAACAGCTTCCATTTGAAAGGCATTTGGGTCGATCGCCAGTATATGCTGTTAACGGGAAATAACCTCAATCCGCGCGCCTGGAAGCTAGACTTAGAAAACGCCATCTTGATTCATGATAAGCATCAGCAATTAGAGGCGCAGAAGCAGCAAGAGGTAGATACGATCTTGGCTCATACACAGCTGGTTGGCAGTTATAAGCAGATAGAAAAAATGGAGGATTATCCTGCGCCAGTCAAACGCCTACTTAAACGGATAAAGCGGGTTAAGGCCGATCATATACTCAATCAGATACTTTAGGGGATAACCGCAATGAAACAGGCCAAAATAGCTGCCATTGACGTTGATGCACAGCGCACGTTTACGCCGTTGTGTCCTGACGAATTACCCGTCCCCGAAGGCGATACCATCGGACCGGCACTCAACGAGCAGGCAACGTTGGCTGACGTACGTGTTTTGACCAAAGATGCGCATCCTGCTAACGCCATTTGGGTGGTCGACGACCCCGCTGACATGCTCCAGCGTTTGCCGCATAAAAACGCCGATCTGACTTGGGTGCAACACGCGGTTCCCGGAACGAAAGGGTTTGAGACGATTGACGCATTGCCAGCAGTGACCGAATATCATTATGTGGTTTGGAAAGGCATCGAGCCCGATCTTCATCCGTATGGTGCTTGCTTTCATGATATTGAAGAAAAGCTCAGTACTGGATTAATTGAGTGGCTGCATAGCCAAGATGTCGAAACAGTCATAGTGGGCGGACTGGCAACCGATTACTGCGTCAAAACAACCGCTATCCAACTGAAAAAACGGGGTCGTTTCGACGTTGTCGTTAACCTTGCCGCTTGCCGAGGGATTAATGCTAAAACCGTATCCTCTGCCTGTGACGAGATGCTGGCCGTCGGTATCAAATTAGTCGATAGTCAACTGGCGTTAAGCTGTCTACTGCCCCGTTAATTTGTATCGCAGCAGCACATGATTGCTTGCTGCGATCTTGCTCGCTAGTTTAATGTAAACATTATGCTCACCGCATGAATAAGTTTGAGTCCTAAGACATAAACACACCTTCGCCGATAAGATTACTAGGCTTCTTTGTCGCTATCCTCTAGTGTCTCTTTAACTATTTTTACAATGAAAAATAAGTTTGGAGAATAGCATGCAAAAACCAACAGCTTTGGGTCTATTGATCGGTGCATCTTTATGTAGCACCGCTTGGGCAATGCCCTCATCTCAACTTAATGCACTAGGTAATGGTCTCGATGTCCAATACCAAGTGATTGATAATACGCAAGATGACTGGCGCTCTTTTACCGGCAAAGTCGCCTTTACTAACCAAAGCGCCAAGACACTCCCCAAAGCTGGCTGGGCGATTTATTTCAGTCATATCCGCATGATCAAATCGATCGACACTGATCAGCTTAAAGTTTCTCATGTTAACGGCGATCTGTTTAAACTCGAACCCACTGATGCCTTTGTTCCGCTTGCGCCCGGTGACCAATTAGTGGTTGGCTTTAATGCCTCTGATTGGCAAGTGGCTAAATCCGATATTATGCCGAACTGGTATTTAGCCTCCGACGATGAAACTGGCACTCATACCGCGTTAATCGCCAGTACCAGTAACCACAAAAATGGCCAGGTGCCCACCAAGCCGGATGACGAACTCACCTTTGTGGGTGAATTTAACTCCCCTGCACAGTGGAAACGCTATGGTGGTGCACTGATCGATCACTATGACCCCTTTTCCGCGCAGCAACGATACGCGCGCAACGCCGACCTTTCACAGGAAGAGGTCCAAGGAAAAATACTGCCAACACCGGCCAGTCGCGTTGAGAAAGAAGGCCATGTCACGATTAACAGCGATTGGACTGTGGTGTATGACAATGGTTATCAAGCACAAGCAAAGTGGCTTGCCGATCAGCTTGGCATCTCAGCGAGCGACTGGGTTCCGACGAACCAAAACGTTATCTATGTTGGCTGGGAAAAAGTGACGCTCAAGGGCAGCGATCAATGGCATGAGGCCTATCGTTTAGATGTCCAGCCTGATCAGCAACGTATTGAGATTGGTGCTCCCGATGAGGCGGGTGCCTTATACGCCGCGCAAAGTTTACTACAACTCAAATCAGGCGACAGCATCAAGGCGGTGACGCTGACCGATGCGCCCCGATTTGCCTATCGAGGCCTTTCTGTTGATGCGGCACGCAACTTTCGCAGTAAAGAAGCCATTTTTAAATTACTCGATCAGATGGCCGCACTAAAGCTTAATAAACTCCACTTGCGTCTCAGCGATGATGAAGCGTGGCGCATTGAGATCCCAGCCCTCCCTGAGCTGGCCGAAGTCGGTAGCAAGCGCTGTCATGATCTATCAGAAACCCGCTGTGTATTGCCCTTCTTAGGCGCAGGACCGGACGGCACAGAAGCATCAGACGGGTATTACACCACGGAAGATTATCAAGCCATCTTGCGTAAGGCGGATGCACTCAATATTACCGTGATCCCTGAGGTAGACATGCCTGGTCACGCACACGCCGCCATCAAAGCGATGGAAGCGCGATATCACAAGTACATGGCACAAGGCGATGAAGCCAAAGCAAAGGAATATTTACTGACTGATTTTGAGGACGATACTCAGTATCTTTCCGTGCAAATGTTCACCGATAATGCCATCAATGTTTGTATGGAATCGAGCTACCGCTTTGCCGATACTGTTGTCTCCGCTTTAGTTGATGCGCATCGTGATGTTCAGCCACTCAGCACATTCCACTTTGGTGGTGACGAGATAGCAGGTGCATGGACCGACTCGCCCGTTTGTCAGTCCTTTATAACGAATAATGATGCAGGCGTAAGTAGTGTCGATGATTTAAGTCAGTACTTTGTCGAACGTATCTCACACATTGCCCAACGCTATCAGCTGGATCTCGGTGGTTGGGAAGACGGCTTAATGCACACTAATCAGGTCTATCCACGATCACAACTTACCAATCAACAGGTATATGGCAATGCATGGCAAAATATCTGGGAATGGGGGGTTGCCGACCGAGCTTATAACCTCGCTAACAGTGGTTATGGCGTTATCTATAACCAAGCCACACACCTCTATTTTGACCATCCCTACGAGCCAGATCCGAGTGAGCGTGGCTACTATTGGGCACCGCGTTTTACTGATACTCGTAAGACGTTTAGCTTTATGCCTGATGATCTCTACGCTAATGCCAACACAAAACGCAATGGCGCACCAATTACTAAAAAAGAGGTCATCGAGGCCGCAACAGTGAAAACGGTCACGCGTCCAGAAAACGTACTCGGTTTGCAAGCATCGGTTTGGAGTGAAACCATTCGCTCCGATGGCCAGTTTGAATCAATGACCTTCCCTCGCCTCTTTGCCATGGCTGAACGTGCTTGGCATCGTGCTAATTGGGAAGCGAACACACAAAACGAGAAAGAGGCGAATAAAACGCAGCGAAAAGTGGATTACAACCTCTTTGCCAATCAGTTAGCAAACTACTGGTTCCCGCAATTGGAACAACAAGGCATTGGCTTCCGTTTGCCTGTTCCTGGTGGGATGATAGAGAATGGCGAACTAAAAGCGAATTCACCGTTCCCAGGACTCGCCATTGAGTACTCAACCGATAATGGCGCAAGCTGGCAAACCTATGATGCGGCAAACGCTCCTCACGTGAGCACTCCTGTGCAGCTGCGCACCGTTTCGGGTGAACGTGTAAGCCGAATCAGTAAGATTGACTAATCGAGCCATCACGCAATATAGAAAAGACAAAGTATAGAAAAGAAAAAGCCCCGTTCACAAAACGGGGCTTTATTGGATCACAATATATTTATCAATAAGATATAGATTTGAGTTGAACGTACTGGCGCCGATCATAACAAAACAGCCTAAATCATTAGGCTAATGCTTAGGGCTTACATGTATTTAACATTAAATGATGTCGGTTTGGCGGGGATGTGATGACGCAAGGCTACAGCACTGGTATACCTCTCAAATACAAAAAAGCCCCGACCGTTAGGTCAGGGCTTTGTATTTCTTTCTCATCAAAGTCTTACGCGTATCCGCTTTGATGATTAAATTGCAAGCTATGCGCAGAGAGTTTTGAAGCGAGACGCGCAGTGTACGGTCAGTACATGAGCATCGCAGCTATCAAAAGTCGCAAGCAACAGTCACAATTTATAATCAAAGCCTGGCGATGTCCTACTCTCACATGGGGAGACCCCACACTACCATCGGCGCTGCTTCGTTTCACTACTGAGTTCGGCATGGAGTCAGGTGGGTCCAAAGCGCTATGGTCGCCAAGCAAAATTTGGTGTGTCTTCACTTTTCAGTCAAAACACGTCATCTAGAAAGCTGTTCGTTCTCGCCACAATCAACTGGCTTATTTCGAGTCCAACCCAAAACCTCTTGGGTGTTGTATGGTTAAGCCGCACGGGCAATTAGTACAGGTTAGCTCAACGCCTCACAGCGCTTACACACCCTGCCTATCAACGTCGTCGTCTACGACAACCCTTTAGAGAGCTCGAAGCTCTAGGGATGACTCATCTCGGGGCC
>NZ_MUFJ01000045.1:0-9027 GCF_001996245.1 Salinivibrio sp. MA607
TTAATGGAGTTCTCAACAGAATGCGAATTAAATGGCGCAAAGTATGCGAGTAAGCACGGTTTACTGTTGCTTAATGCAGGCTTAATTCATCGTGGTGCCTTAAAACATGGTGCTTTCAAGTAAATATATTCACTGACGTAACCTTAAAGATTATTTATAAGATTAATCAGTAATATACGCAATATTATGATTTTTTAAAAATAAGTTGGCACCAGATATGCTTAGATTTTAACCGGCAATCGGAAAGTGTCATTGTAATGGCGGCATACTGACCAATAACAATGAATTTTTCGATTATGACCACAAAACACTCAGAATTGGTTTATACCTTAAGTAAGGTGGTTTACGACCAAACCTAAGACGTGCCGGTTTAAAATAGCTGGCCAGTGACAGAGGACGAACGTCATGCTTGCTGAAAAACGGGATGAAATAGACAACCCCCTGATTTGGCCGATACTCAGTATTTTAGAGTCGACACGACAAAGTTGGAAAGTGCATCACCTGCTGGGTGAGTTGCGAAAAGATACCATGATGGCGCAACTCGATGAAGACCCCCATCTTGATCTGTTTAAACGCAATTTCCTGATCATGAACGCCCTATATCAACTGCAAGAAATGTTGCTGCCCCAGCAATGGTTGCAGGTTGAATCCATGGATATTCAATTACAATGGCGTGTGGGAGGTCATGGTTTTGTGGCCAAAGAAATCGATTACCAGGATCCATTACGCGATTACTACATGGACTGGAACAACTATGATGCTAGCCAAGATGATGTCAAAGAATTGCTGTCTTCTTTTTGGAAGCATTACCAGCGCCACATCGGTAATGATACGCCAGGGACTGCGATGCTGGAGCGAAACAAAGCACTTAACGTGTTAGGTTTGGACGAAAATGCGAGCGAACATGAAATTCGTCGCCAGTGGCGGAAGATGGCCCTAAAATGGCATCCGGATCGCCCTGAGGGTGATGCGACAACATTCCGTGAAATGTGTGAAGCGTGGCAGAGCTTAAGGCTTTAACCGGCGGCGAGCGCTTTCACTGAGCCAAGATGCTCGAATCATAGCTAAATAATGAGCAGGGTGAGTGAATATTCACCCTGCTTCGTGTTTTTGAAGCAAGCCTGCGTAATCGCCTGCATGCCATTAAAGCTCTCTTAACGCCTAGGCGTTGTTCAAACTGCGGCTACGCAGTTCAAAAATCAGCTTTTCAGCACTGCATTCAAATTGCATCTTAATCGTCAGTGCGTCGTTTTTAATGTGCTGACTATCAAAGTCATGCTTCACAGCAGGATTAATACTCTTTGCCAGGTCAAGATACTGCTCGAAGCGCGCCGCTATCGCCTCAGGGCTTTTGGCTTGAATGGTGACTTCTGCTACATCATCGCCCTCTGAGATGATGTAGCCAATCTCAGCACTTACACCGCAAGCATCGCAAGCGTCAGTTTGGTTCTCTTTCATGGTGTTCCCCTACGTAAACGCAGCCAATGACGTCACGTTTAAGACGTGGCTGCAAACCAGTGGTACGATCTTTAGCAAACACATGCCTGTGGCACATTGAGATAGGTCAGGTTTTGATATCTTTTCTGTATTAATGATGGAAAAACTACCGGTGAACCAATCAAAAATAGCATCGAAAAAAAGAAAGGGGTGGTGCTAATCGTATTGTCTTGCGGCGCCCCAGCATAGATTGACGGGGCGCCGGTGAAGCTATAGCAAGTCTTCTTCCCACTGCACGAGCGTGCCTTTTGGCCAGTGAGTGCCAAGATCGTGGTATTCCTGCTCCAGCTTATGGCGACGAATTTTTAAGGTCGGTGTCAGTTTACCGTTCTCAATACTCCATGGTTCTTTAATCATCAACACACCTTTAATTTGCTGGTGTGACTCAAGTTCACCATTGATAGTATCCACCACTTTTTTTACTCGACGCTCGTAACGAGCGCGATCAAAATGAGGGAAATGGTGTGGGAGCGCAAGTAGAATCGGTGCTGGCATGCCTGAGCCAATTACGCACAACATTTCAGCGTTTGATAATTCAAATAAGCGCTTTTCAATCGGTACAGGGGCGACAAATTTACCTTTGGCGGTTTTGAACGTATCATTTTTGCGCCCTGAGATACTGAGGTAGCCATCGCTGTCGAGCTCCCCTAAATCACCAGTATGCAACCAACCGTCGACCAAGGTTTCTTTGGTTGCTTCTTCATTTTTGTAATAACCGCTAAACAGTCCTTGGCTTTTTACTAAGATTTCTTGGTCGTCTGCGATCTTGATTTCAACCCCTGGGCCGGCATTGCCAACGGTACCAATTTTATCGGCCCGGAAAGGATAATTAATGGTGCTGTAGGCATAACTTTCGGTCATGCCCCACGCTTCGGTGACATTCAAACCAATCTTGCGGTACCACTCCAACAATGCCGGCGCGACAGGGGCGGACCCACAGCCCAATACACGTGCTTGATCCAAGCCTAAGTTTTTAGCGACTTTATTTTTGACGATCGTACTCACTAACGGAATACGGAGCAGTAGGTTCAACTTACCGTCCGGCAGTTTCTCCTGGATTCGCTGTTGAAATAGGGTCCAAAGCCTTGGGACCGAAATAAACAGGGTTGGGCGATGCATTTTGACATCTTCAATGAAAGTATCGAGTGATTCAGGAAATGCCGTCGGGATCCCGCCCATAATGGCTGACCCCATGATGTATACACGCTCGGTAATATGGGCCAGTGGTAGGTAAGAGAACAAACGATCGTCAGGTTCGATACCAATATGATCGATCAACCGTTGCGCAGACCAGCAGTAACCGCCGTAGCTTAACATGGCTCCTTTAGGCGGCCCTGAGGTGCCCGATGTATAAACCAGCGACATGAGATCGCCATCAAGATGAACAGGACGTTCGTCTGACGGTGCGTGGTTGGCGATCAGATCGTGCCATTCGTAATGACAGTTTACGGTAGGATAAGGGAGGGCAATTGTTTTTAGGTTCGGCAGACTTTCTAACGAGGCCGTTAGCGCTTTACTGTCATCTAATTTACCCACAAACATTGCTTTCGATTCGCTGTGGTTGATGACATGATCGATAGTGTCGGTGCCCGCGGTAGGAAATATGGGCACACTGATGTAGCTTCCCATCATCATTGCTAAATCTGCGATAAACCACTCAGCACAGTTTTTTGATATCAGTGCGATTTTGTCACCCGGCTTAAGCCCCATATCGCGGAGCGCTGTTACCATTTTCTGGGCCTGCTCGGCGACCTCGGCAAAGGTATAATCATGAAAGCGGCGCCCGTGGATTTGGCGCAGAAAAACATGGTTTGGGCGCTCATCGGCCCAACGTAAGATCTGATCATGTGGTTTGATATGTGACATTGGACTTCCTCATTGTCGCAACGTGGAGATACGTTAAAACGTTATAATAATGTTAACTTACGGATCCTCGGCCACCATACGCAAGATAATCATTTAAACGACTGTCTAAATTATGACTGATGACACTATTTGCGGTGTTTTTTGCCTGACTTTTCAGTTTTTTCACCCCATTTTCAGGAGCCAATGCCAAAAGCTTGATCAGCCTCCGTATTCACATAAGACGTTTACTGTCAGGCTTTATTGGTGAGTCTGTACTATTTTTACTAAGGGCTAGGCTTTATCGCGAGCCAGACGCAAGTGCGAGCCAAACGGGCGCGCGTTACAGCACTGCGCCAACAGTGGCGATTGACGGGAGAACAGGTTACGTATGCCTAAACGGAGTAAAGCGCAAACGCAACAGACCATTGAGCTCATCCTAGCAGAGGCGAAACACCAATTATTAATGCTTGGCTATGAGGGAATGTCGTATACCACGTTAAGCGAGGCGACCGGCGTATCGCGTACTGGGATTAGTCATCATTTTCCTCGAAAACAAGATTTTATGTTCGCGCTGGAGCCGTTTATCGTCGACAGCTTGCGCATGCCGCTTGATACAACCAGCACCATTAATGCGTTTATGACCAGTTGGATGCAGGCGATGCATGCAAACGGTGACTTCAAAGCCACGCTCAAACTCTGTTTCTATCTACTGATTAGTGGCAAAGCGGACAATGGTGCCGCGTTTAGAATTCTAAAAGCATTACAAAAAGAGTGTGAGCAGCGTATGCAAACGGATCTCACCGTCGCTTTTTCGCAATTATTAGGTGCGAGCCTGTTACTGTGCCGTCAAAAAAGTGAGGGGCATGCGAAGTAACTGTATAGAGGGTCCGGTCAGGTTAGCGAGCAGACGCGGCGATAAAATTAACGCCCAACTGACAGACAGAGCTTAACTTTTTTGTTATATTGATCACGCTTTCAAAGCAATACATTTTTTGGAGATAACTATGAACAATACCGACCATCCTCCGAGTCGAAACGGAGAAAAATAGCGACTGTTGGTATTGTCTCTGCCAGTTTACCAGCCGTTGTTGATAGCTGGCCCCACCTGCTTTATTTTTCTCCTCTCGCTCTAACGCATAATGCTGCCTTTTAGGCGCTATACGTTGTTGATGGTCGTTACCTGTTGCCAATCGGGAGATTCGCCATGACGGTAATGAACAACACCTTTGATAACACTGCTACTTTCTCAACCTCCGAGATCGTCGCGGCTCGTAATGCCTTTTTACAATACGAATTAACTCGGCAAGCCGAGCTACTCACCGTAATGCCAATCGAGGAATCGATGGGTGTTCTGCGGCACTGCTCGGTGGCTCATGTTCAACATTTGCTCGATATATTGGGCGAGCAAGGCCATCAGCGGCAAGCGGATGAATATGCGCACCGCCTTGGAGTGATACCACCAAGGACCAACCTGCTTTTGCGTATGATGGAGACACTTCGCGCGTACCGCAAAGTCGTCACGATTATGTCGCTAGTAATGAGCACCATGGGGGTCGTCGGTTACTTGTCATTCTTGTTTTTGCCTAGTTGATGCGCACTTAGCTTGATCTTACGCAGTAAATTGTTGGGCAATTATGCTATCACTATAACGATAGTTGAATTATTCAAAAATATTTTAATAATAGGGTGGCGGCCGCAAGTCGCGATCCCAATTCTGCCAATAAGGTAAACCTATGAGTGATGCACTGGTACTCGTTATAAATTCAGGCAGTTCGTCTTTAAAGTTTGCACTGATGGACGCGCAAACAGGCGATGCTGTGATTTCAGGCGCCGGAGAGTGTTTTGGTCGTGATGACGCATGCATGAGCTGGAAAGTCGACGGTAACAAAACTGAAAAGACATTGAGTGCAGGAAGCGACCACCATCAAGAGGCCATGGACATTATTGTGGGCCTTATCGAAAACAACCAACTCAGTGATAAATTACAAGCTGTTGGGCACCGAGTGGTCCATGGTGGCGAAACCTTCAGTCAGGCGACGCTTATCGATGATGCCGTACTTGCACAGATCGATGCCTTGAAATCCCTGGCGCCACTGCACAACCCCGCTCATGTCGTTGGTATTAATGCCGCGCGTAAAGCTTTCCCCAACCTTCCTCAAGTCGCGGTTTTCGACACAGCATTCCATCAAACCATGCCGGAAAAAGCGTATCACTACGCGATCTCGCGTCAGCTCTATAATGATTATGGCATTCGTCGCTATGGTTTTCATGGCACCAGCCATTATTACGTAAGTCGTGAAGCGGCAAAATGGCTTAACCAAGCGCCTGAACAAACCAATGTCATCACAGTACACCTTGGTAACGGTGCCTCTTTGTGCGCGGTCAAAGACGGTCAAAGTGTCGATACCAGCATGGGCTTTACGCCTTTAGCCGGTTTGATGATGGGCACTCGCTGTGGTGATATCGACCCATCTATTCTAGAGTTTTTATCGAAAAAAGGGCTCAGCATGGATCAAATCCATCATGAGCTGATCGATAAAGCAGGGCTCCTTGGTGTGTCTGAGCTCACCAATGATTGTCGTGGGCTGGTTGAAGCCGCGGAAGAAGGCCACAAAGGTGCGCAACTCGCGCTGGAAATGTTTGCTTATCGCGTTGCGAAATTCATCGCAAGTTACATGGTGCCGTTATCCCGCCTGGATGCGATTGTTTTCACAGGTGGAATTGGCGAAAACTCACTGCCAGTCCGTGAGATGATCCTAAAAGAACTCGCGATTTTCGGTTATCAATCAGATGCCGACGCCAACGCCGCCGCTCGGTTCGGTGCCGCAGGACAAATCACAACACAAGATTCACCGCTCGCATTGGTGATCCCAACCAACGAAGAGCTGGTGATTGCCCAGCAAGCCATGGCAATGGTCTGAATCTTAGCCTACTCTGAATAGAAACAGCGAGTATTATTGCTCGCTGTTCCTTTATTTGCTCGCGGTATGTTACTAAGTCAGCGCGGATTATTTGTTCCTGATGGATATAATCCTTGCCTGTATAGCTTCCCGCCCAACAGCGCATGTGCTTTTGCGCGCACTACCGCCTCTTGGTTTAATTTGATCGGACTGAGTACCTGTTTTACAACATCATATTGATAGGCGACTGGGTCTTTTTTGGGCTGAAGCACTACCAGTGATTCACGTGTTAAATAACCGAAGTTTTTATCGAACTGCATCATTGCACGTTGATATTCAGATGGTACGGCGCGGTTTAAATCATGGCCTATCATGGGTGTTGTCGCATCGATACCGATCAATGAAAGTAACGTCGGCGGCATATCTAAACTACTGACTAAACGAGAGTCTTTGCGTTTAGGAATATCTTTGCCGATAATTAATGCTGGGATATGAAAACGGCTAACGGGGATCGGATCATCGCCATAGGCGCGTGAATCATGATCCGCAATGATCAAAAAGATGGTGTTTTCCCAATAGTCTGATTTTTTAGCCTTGTTAAAAAACTCACCGAGTGCATGATCCGAGTATTTTACCGTATTTAGACGTGTATTTGTTTCCTTAGTGTAAGGTGTAATTTGTCCATCTGGGTACTCATAGGGCGAATGGTTTGAACTAGTAAAAACAAGACTAAAAAAAGGTTTGCCTTTTTGATGAAGCGAACGAAACTGTTTGTCAGCCATATTATATAAATCTTGATCTGAAACGCCCCATGAACCGACAAACTGTGGGTTATCGAACTGAGAAAAATCGACAATATCTTGAAAACCATTACCGAGAAAAAATGACTTCATATTATCGAAATGACTCTCACCGCCATAGATAAATTGTGTCGTATAGCCTTGTTGTTTCAGTACATCAGCGATAGTAAAAAATCCAGTTTGGCTTTTTGATAGCTTTACTACTGCACGAGAGGGTGTTGGCGTAAAACCTGTTGTGACCGCTTCGATACCACGTACCGACCGTGTTCCCGTTGCATAAGCTTGAGTAAAATTCCAGCCTTGTTTCATGAGATTATCTAAGTTGGGTGTAAGCGGTAACCCATCTAACGCGCCAACAAACTGCGCGCCTAGACTTTCTTGCAGTAAGATGACCAGATTTTTCTTATCCTTACCGATCGCTCGCTTCGTATTTAACGTTGGATACGCGGAATTCATGAGATAATGTGTGCTTGATGGCGAATAAGCTTTAATCGTTGAAATGATTTCTTCCAGCGGCATATCTCCATAGTATTCTTCAGCATTACGTTCGGATGCCATGGATTTGGCGGCAAATACCAACGAATAAGAAGAGTTGAGGACTAAATCATTTAGTAGCGGATTAGTTGAAAAGGCGACAAGTGCTGGGTTTAGTGGACGGTGTTGCAGGGTTGAGCGCGCTCCCATGACACCGAAAACAATCACACACACCGCAAGAATAGGCCGTGTCCACCAGCGTGGCTGGTTTTCCGTATCAGTAAACTTGCCGCTTAACCGCCAGCTATAAAAACCCACCAATGTTGTTCCTGCGAGTCCTAAGAACAAAGGTAATTTATAACCTTTCCAAAGCATGGAAAAGACTTCTTTGGGGTAAACTAAATACTCCAGAAATAGCCGATTCGGTCTTAGATTATATTCCATAATAAACGAAGGCGTGGCAAACTCCATATAAGCTAACACGACAAAACCACAAACCAGCCAACTCCGCAGTATAAAAACAAACCCTCGACCAAATTTTCCAGAGGTTGGCAGCAGTGCCAATAAAAATGCCGGTAGGGTATATAGCCAGCAGAGGGTCGCTATATCTATGCGAATACCTTGCGTGAAAATATAAAAATATTCAGACCAATGATTTATGTTGTCTTGCTGCCAGATTAAAAGTCCAATCCGAAAAGTACTAAGAAATCCTAATGCTAATAGAAAGAAAATAAGAATTGGTTTCATTAGTTTTATGACTTGCATCGTTCAACCCTGAATTATAAAATTTATTATGACACTTAACCATGTCACTACTGCAAGAATTAATGTTAATAATACGGCCGCTGATCCGATATCTTTGGCCTGACCACTTAGCTCATGGTGTTCTTTCCCTACACGGTCAACAACTGCTTCAATGGCAGAATTAATTAGCTCGACAATCAGTATAAGCAATAAGCTCCCAATTAAGATGAGTTTAGTTAGTAATGGAACGGACATTAGTAATGCAAAGGGTACTAGGATTAAGACAAGCACGACTTCTTGACGGAATGCTGCTTCATTCTTCCACGCAGCTTTCAAACCTTGGATTGAAAACTCAGTTGCCTTGAAAATCCTTTGCATGCCTTTATAGCCTGGCTTCATATTCTACCTATTGACGACAAAGTGAAAAAATATCTTTAGATTCTTGATATGCGGATGTGGATATGTCCATGATTCCTAGTAATGAGTGGAAAATATTGTCATGTGAGAAGGTGTTTCTTTCTGCTATTTTATTTAGACAGAATGAGTCGACTTTTTTATCCTTTAAGAAGTTGTCATCAGCCCAGAAAAACATCGGGACATGAGTTTGAAAATCTGGTGCGATTGAATAAGGTAATCCATGAAGGTAAATGCCATTTTCTCCCAATGATTCACCATGATCGGAGACGTAAATTAATGCAGTGTTATATTTAGAAGATAGATCTTTTAACTCCTTAATGACTTTATTTATAACATAATCAGTATATAAG
>NZ_MUFJ01000046.1:0-8074 GCF_001996245.1 Salinivibrio sp. MA607
CTCTGTATCTTAATCATATACTCAGATCATCATTCATATTATTGCATCAGCGGTGAGTTTTCTAATTGAAAGTCAAATCCTTTTATATCTGAGTCTATTAATATGGTTTGAATATATTGTGCAATATTTTTCCGTTTAACCTTCTCATTAAGATAAAGAGATATCGATTCTTTTACCATATTAAAATCAAGCTGACTACCATCAACTCGACGATTGATATTGGCCACATGTACGCCGTAGCGGGTTTCAATAGGTTTATTTAATAGACCCATGGGCGCGGTAAWTATTTGTTTTTCGAACTCAGCTACTGTTTGACCTTGAGTGATTTGTCCTAAATTCCCCCCTTGCTTAGAAGAAGGACAGGCTGAGTATTGTTTCGCCAAATCGTAGAAGGTGGCTTTATTTTCTTTTAGTAACTCTATTAAATATTCTGCAAATTCTACTACCTTTATTCTCTCTTCAACATCCTCTGGAGGACAAGCCAGCAGGATGTGATCTACTTCTAGCAACGGTGCTGTACAAAACTTATCTTTATTTGTTATATAGTAATGATAACACTCTTCGTCAGTAGCAGATGGATAGATCCCTTCGAATTGTATTAGTTTTTCAATAATGTCATACTCTTCAGTTGGTTCAAGTTTTTTGTCTTCAGGCCAAAGAGATAAGCTTACTGCTCGTTGTTTTACGACTTCGTTAATAATTAGAGCTTCAACAGCCTTAACCATCGCTTCTCTTTTCGTTTCTGCAGGATGATACTGAACCTCCTGCATTATTATCGAAGAGTCTAGTTTAATTTCATTTATAGTGATTTCTGGAACGTCTGACACATTCATTGTACTACTCCTATAACTAGAAAAGACAAGCCTATGAAGGCTTGTCATTTTTTTTATTTTTGACGCACGATTTGGTATTGCCGTGTCAAATATTCGATAGGCACACTCCAAATATGGACCAATCGACTAAATGGGAACAATAGGAACAAGGTTATTCCCCAAAAAACATGTGCACGATAAATCCAATGAACATCAGATATAAAGGTTATAGCCTCTTCCGGTCTAAAGGTTAATAAATACTTCGACCATGTCATTAAGTTTTTCATTTCTTGACCATCCATATGACCACTAGAAATGAATATAGAAAACATACCTAATATGAGTTGTAAATAAATAACTAGAACAATTGCGGTATCCATTCGTGTACTTGATGCACGAATTCTAGGATTAAACAATCTTCGGTAAACTAAATAAGTCAGACCAATAAAGCATAATACACCAAAGAAGCCGCCTGCTCCCATGGCAATTAACTGTTTAGCTTGTAGGGTAATGCCTAACATATGCCACACTTCGTAAGGTATAACTAATCCACCAAAATGACCAAAAAAAATGCCAATAATACCTATGTGAAACAGATTACTTGCTACTCGAAAATGTTTATTTGAGAGCATTTGACTTGAACCGGTTTTCCATGTGTATTGATCTTTATCATAACGAATCAAGCATCCTAAAAAAAACACAACAGATACTATATATGGATAAATACCGAAAATTAACATATCGATAAAGTTCATAGCTAGACCTCTTTTGTTTGAGTGGCTGATGCTGTCTCATCCATTGACATCCAATTTACTGGCACTTCCTGATCTTTGCGTTGATTCTCAGTTGGCCGATGCTGATTGGTTGGACATCCACCGTTAACGCTATCACCACCAAAAGTAACAGCCTCCTCTTCCCATACTTTGTCTAATTCTTTAGGTGTATGATCTTCTTTTTCATTTTTAACCTGCTCTCGAAGTTCTGAGATATTAACTTTCGCACCACATAAATCCAACAGTCCCCACATTAAACTCGCATACCCTGATTCACGCTTTTCTAAACGAACAGCGAGTAAACTTAAAACGGGAATAATATCTTCTATCCAACCAATTCCTTGCTCACCTTGCGTTGACGAAAATTCAAGAAATAGAGGGAGATGATCAGGCAATTCATTATGCGCAATTTCAAGCCCTGCTTTTTCATACTGAGCGAGTAAGTCGACCATAGCTTGGCCTCGATCTCGTGATTCACCATGAATATGTTCATAAATTAATAAAGATAATGAGCGACCACGTTCAAACAACCCATCGTAGTCAGACTGCCAATCGAGTAATGGCATTTCACTGCATCGGTCTATAAAGGAAATAATCTCTTTTTTATTTCTCTTTGATAGAACACTAGATGTTACAATATCCATCAAATCATCTCGATATAATTCGATTCCTAACTCTGGATAATCTAGCAATCGACCAATTAGTGCAATAAGTTGTGAAGTATTATTTCCACTTTTTTGGTTTGTCATTTTTCTTACTCCTGTATCTCTACGGGGATAACTTCACGCACCGTCTGGCTTTTACCACCAAATAGGTCAGTCTCGCCGGTCGAACACCCATTACCAAATGTAAAACCACAACCGCTTTTGATGTCGTAAGCATTTTCTGCATAACTAGTATGGCTAGTCGGGATTACGAACCTGTCTTCGTAATTTGCAAGCGCCATGACCTGATACATTTCTTCAATTTGTGCCTGGGTTAGTTTAACTGCGTCGAGAACTTCAAAATTTTCCTCACACTCAACTTGTTGACTACGCTTATACTCACGCATTGCCATCAATCGCTCAAGTGACCGTATAACAGGTTGTTCTTCACCTGCAGTTAGCAAATTAGCAAGATATTTTATCGGAATACGTAATGACTTTAGGTCAGGAAGTACACTACTTTTCTCAATTTCTCCGGCTTCTACTGCGGATTGAATTGGCGATAAAGGTGGCACATACCAAACCATCGGCAAAGTACGATACTCTGGATGAAGCGGTAACGCGACTTCCCATTCCATAGCCATTTTATAAACTGGAGACTGTTGCGCTGCTTCAATCCAATTAGCAGCTATGCCTTCTTTCTCAGCTTCAGCGATCACGGCCGGATCAAAGGGATCTAGAAATATATCTCTTTGCGCTTGATAAAGATCTTTATCATTCGGTACCGATGCCGCTTGCTCAATTTTATCAGCATCGTACAACATAACACCTAAGTAACGAATGCGACCTACACATGTTTCAGAACAAATTGTTGGTTGCCCTGCTTCAATACGTGGATAACAAAAAATACATTTTTCTGACTTACCCGTTTTCCAATTGTAATATATTTTTTTGTAAGGACACCCAGAGACACACATCCGCCATCCACGGCACTTATCTTGGTCAATAAGTACAATACCGTCCTCTTCACGTTTATAGATGGCACCACTTGGACAAGACGCAACACATGCAGGATTAAGACAGTGCTCGCATAAACGCGGTAAATACATCATAAACGTATTTTCGAACTGACCATAAATGTCTGCTTGGATTTGATCAAAGTTCTTATCTTTGCGACGTTTTTTGAATTCGGTACCTAAGATCTCCTCCCAGTTAGGTCCCCATTCAATTTTTTCCATCCGTTTTCCGGAAATCAGCGAACGGGGTCGCGCAACGGGCTGATGCTTACTTTCTCCCGCACGATGAAGGTGCTGATAATCAAAGTCAAATGGTTCGTAGTAATCGTCAATTTCAGGTAAGTCGGGGTTTGCGAATATATTAGCTAAAATCCGACGTTTCCCACCTTGTTTCGGCTCTAATTTTCCTTGCTTAGTTCGAATCCAACCACCGTTCCATTTTTCTTGATTTTCCCATTCTTTGGGATAGCCGATGCCAGGTTTAGTTTCAACATTATTAAACCACGCATACTCCATTCCTTCACGCGATGTCCATACATTTTTACAGGTAACCGAGCAAGTGTGACAGCCTATACACTTGTCGAGATTCAAAACCATGCCGATTTGAGCTCTAACTTTCATATTATTTCTCCACCTCGTGAAGATTTTCATCTAATACATCTTCACTATCATCATCCAGCCAATCCACGCGATCCATTTTTCGAACTACTACAAACTCATCACGATTACAACCTACAGTGCCGTAATAGTTAAATCCGTAAGATTGTTGTGCATAACCCCCAATCATATGGGTTGGCTTCATAATTGCTCGAGTTACAGAGTTATGAATACCACCTCTAGTACCAGTTAGCTCGGAACCCGGTATGTTCACAATCCGCTCTTGCGCGTGATACATCATTCCCATTCCTTCGGGGACACGTTGAGAAACAACGGCTCTAGCAGCAATCGCACCATTTGCGTTAAATGCTTCGATCCAATCATTATCTTCAATGCCAGCCGCAGTCGCGTCTGTTTCTGACATCCAAATAATTGGTCCACCACGTGATAGTGTCAGCATAAGTAAATTATCTGAATACGTACTATGAATTCCCCACTTTTGATGTGGAGTAATCCAATTCAAAACGACTTCATTGTTACCATTAGGCTTCATACCCTGCACATTTTGCGTGGTTTTCAGGTTGACCGGCGGCTTATAAAGACAGTGCATTTCACCAAAATCACGCATCCATTGATGATCTTGATAAAATTGTTGTCGACCTGTAATCGTACGCCAAGGAATTAGCTCGTGAACATTGGTATATCCAGCATTGTAAGAAACATGCTCGTCTTCTAACCCGGACCAAGTCGGTGAGCTAATAATTTTACGTGGTTGCGCAACAATATCTCTAAATCGAAGTTTCTCTTCTTCTTTAGGCTTGGCTAAGTGAGTATGATCAAGACCGGTAACTTTACTAATTGACTCCCAAGCCTTGACAGCTACTTGTCCATTTGTCTCCGGCGCTAATGATAAAACGACTTCTGCTGCGTCAATGGCTGATTCAATTTTTGGTCTGCCTTGGTTAACACCTGATTTAATGTGCTTTTTATTCAACTCACCTAAGAATTTAACTTCGTCTTGTGTATTCCAATTAATCCCCTTACCACCGTTTCCTAGTGTATCCAGGAGTGGCCCTAATGACGTGAACTTTGCATAGGTATTCGGATAATCTCGCTCCACCACCATCATATTTGGCGCTGTCTTGCCAGGAATGAGATCACACTCTCCTTTCCACCACGCCTTAATGTCGAATGGCTGGGCTAGTTCACCAGGAGTATCATGTTGCATAGGCACGGTGACAATATCTTGTTCTACACCTAAGTGTCCTTCGCACTGTTGGGAGAAAGATTTTGCAATCCCTTTGAAAATTTCCCAATCACTTTTTGATTGCCAAACAGGATCCACAGCTTTAGATAAAGGATGAATAAATGGATGCATATCGGACGTATTCAAATCGTCCTTTTCATACCAAGTTGCGGTAGGTAGAACAATATCTGAATACAAACAAGTTGTAGACATTCTGAAGTCTAGTGTAACTAAAAGATCAATTTTTCCTTCAGGTGCACTATCACGCCATTTTATATCTTCAGGCTTTTCACTTCCTTCTTCACCAAGATCTTTACCAAGCAGACCATGTTTCGTTCCTAATAGGTGACGAAGCATATATTCATGACCTTTCCCTGAAGATCCAAGTAAATTAGACCGCCAGATAAACATGTTTCGAGGATAGTTTTTTGGATTGTCAGGATCTAAACAGGCAAATTCTAAGCTTCCTGCTTTTAATTGATCCACCGTATAATCTACCGGATCTTGCCCTTGCTCATGTGCATCTCGGCACACCTTCAAGGGATTTTTACTCAACTGTGGCGCTGACGGCAGCCAACCCATGCGTTCTGCACGTGAATTAAAGTCTATGATCGAGCCCTCCCAATCTTTTTTATTAGATAAAGGAGAGACAATTTCACTCATATGTAGCTTTTCATAACGCCACTGATCAGAATGTGCATAAAAGAAGGATGTGCCATTCATATGACGAGGTGGGCGACTCCAATCCAAACCAAATGCTAAAGGCTGCCAACCTGTTTGTGGACGAAGTTTTTCTTGACCGACATAGTGAGCCCAACCACCACCGCTTYGTCCAATACAACCGCACATGATTAGCATATTGATTAAACCACGATAGTTCATGTCCATGTTGTACCAGTGATTCAAACCAGCACCGACAATGATCATGGAACGACCACGTGTTTTTGCTGCAGTGTCAGCAAATTCATTTGCAATTTTAATCACATCATTTTGGGGGACGCCTGTTATTTGTTCCTGCCAAGCTGGCGTATAGGCAAGATTATCGCTATAGGATTGTGCGCAATTCGGATCATCATATCCATTGTCAACACCATAGTTAGCAAGCGTTAAGTCAAATACAGTAGTGACCCAAGCTTCCGACTTATCGGCAAGCTTGATCTTTTTAGCCGGGATACGATGCGTTGTTACTTCATCATGAACTGTATGTTGGAAGTAGCCAAGTTCATGTTCATTGCCCCCAAAATATGGGAAATTTACGGTAATAATCTCATCGTGATCATCTTTTAAGCTCAGGCGGAGTTTCACATCACGATTCGTTGCACCATCACGTTGCTCAAGATTCCATTTAGCATAGCGTTCCCCCCATCGATAGCCAATCGAGCCTTTCGGCGACGTGAGCATATTTGATGACTCATCAATTGCAATGGTTTTCCACTCGGGGTTATTGTCTTGTCCAGCTTTGTCATCCAAGTCACTCGCACGAAGGAACCTCCCTTGCTGCAGACCTCCTTTTTCGGACGGTTCCAACATGACGAGCATTGGCATATCCGAATAACGTCGTACATAATCATCGAAATACTGTGTTGTTTTGTTGACATAAAACTCTTTAAGAATGACATGTCCGAATGCCATGCTTAGTGCGGCGTCGGTTCCTTGCTTGGGTGCTAACCATTGATCGGTAAGTTTAGCCACCTCAGAATAATCAGGGGTAATGCCAATTACTTTCGTCCCTTTATATCGCACTTCAGTTAAGAAGTGAGCGTCGGGTGTGCGTGTTTGTGGAACATTCGACCCCCAACACATAATATAATTTGAGTTGTACCAATCCGCTGACTCGGGGACATCAGTTTGCTCTCCCCAAACTTGCGGTGATGCAGGAGGAAGGTCGCAATACCAGTCATAGAAACTTAAGCAATTACCACCGATTAATGACAGATAACGTGCACCTGCCGCATATGAAATCATCGACATCGCTGGGATAGGCGAGAATCCAAAGATACGATCGGGCCCATACTCTTTGGCCGTGTAGACATTAGACGCACCAATGATTTCGTAGACTTCATCCCAATGCGCGCGAACGAACCCACCCATACCACGTTTTTCTTTATATTCTCGTGTTTTTGTGGGATTAGTGACAATTGACTCCCAAGCGTCTACAGGGTTGGCATGCTGCTTTTTTGCTTCACGCCATAGTTTAATTAAGCGCTTACGAATTTTGGGGTATTTAAGTCTATTCGCACTATATATGTACCATGAATAACTCGCACCGCGTGGGCAACCTCGAGGCTCATGATTAGGAAGGTCAGGACGAGTTCTAGGATAATCGGTTTGTTGCGTTTCCCACGTTACAAGTCCATTCTTGACATAGATTTTCCAACTACATGAACCGGTACAGTTAACGCCGTGAGTTGAACGGACAACCTTATCATGCTGCCAACGTTGCCTATAACTGTCTTCCCACTGGCGGGGCTCTTGCGTTGTCACGCCATGACCTTCAGAAAAGTTTTCTCTTTTCTGGGTAAAATAACGTAGCCGATTTAGAAAGTGGCTCATGCCTGACTCCTTTTCGATGGCTTAACTAGTAAACGGTTAACGTGATACGTTAAACTGCGACTAATCCTAAACTCGTTTTCGAATGTACTCTGTGTATATAAGTAGACGTCAAGTGCAGGTATTGTGCAATGCGGTAAAAACAGCAAAAAACAGACAACTACCCATAAAGGGGTATGGGTGAGTATCTAGTAAAAAACTTGATTTTCAATACAATAGACAACTTAGAAAGCAAATAGACGGACTGTATTATTATGACCAATTACTTAGAGGTAACCCCTGATGAGCAGGGTATAAACCGTTCTATTGGTATTTTCGACTCTCTCGTATTCAAAATCGGATCTTTATTGATAATGATTAGCATTATCGCCTTGGTCAGTATGGTCTCAGCCGTGTATATTTCAGATAATGCACAGACTGATGCTCATGCAATAAA
>NZ_MUFJ01000047.1:0-7226 GCF_001996245.1 Salinivibrio sp. MA607
GAGTGGGGCACTGAGCGCATTATTCTCAATGTTTATTCCTACGTCGATTATTATGTTTTATCCAGACATGTCTTTATTCATTTCATTTTTACTTGTTTTGAAACTAACTCTAGTGCTACCTTTAGTCAAGAAGCAAACAAATCAATGACTTGTCCGATACTCCTTTGTGGGTATACATAAAGGACTATATAGTTTTGGTACATCAGAGACTATAATAAGACTTTAATCAACCCGAAGCACATTGTCGTCTACGTACAAGGTACACCCGTATTTGTATATGAGCAATGAGCCGTAGTATTTAGTGGATGCTACCGGGTTGGCTTGGGAAACCAGCCAGCCTCCCGGATTTGGAAAGGTGTTGACATGCTATATGACGCATTTGGTCGTAGGTTCGAGTATCTACGCCTATCGGTAACAGATTTATGTAATTTCCGTTGCAACTACTGCCTACCCAACGGTAATGATTGCAATGCTGGCAAAAACGAACTGTCACTATTTGAGATAGAAACTTTACTGCATGCGTTTTCTCTTTTGGGAACCTCTAAAATTAGAATAACAGGTGGTGAGCCAACATTAAGAAAAGATCTTTGTGATATCATCGCTATTGCTGCATCCACAAGTGGCATAAAGAAAGTGGCGATGACGTCTAACGCCTTTAATCTTCCCAAAACTCTACCTAAATATATCAAGTCAGGACTTTCAGCGTTAAACATTAGTGCTGACTCATTAAATCCATATCAGTTTCGAGCCATAACGGGGAAGCAAAAGCTGCACTCGGTCCTTGATACCATTGATCTCGCTCTAGATAGTGGTTTGGATAACGTGAAAATTAACACTGTATTGATGAAACAATACAACTTAGACCAATGGGAACAGTTTTTAGCCTTTACAAAAGATAAGGAAGTTACTTGGCGTTTCATTGAGCTGATGCGTACCGGCGACAATAGTGATTTTCACCGAAGTCAACACGTAAGTGGACAGGTGCTGCAAAATCGTCTTATTGAGCAAGGTTGGAAAAAGACACAAAAAGAAGCGAATGCAGGTCCAGCAGATGAATACTCTCACCCTGACTATACTGGAAAAATTGGCTTGATCATGCCCTATAGTGAAGAGTTTTGTAAGTCTTGTAATCGACTTCGAGTTTCTTCTACCGGAAATTTACACCTATGTCTTTTTGCTAGTAGCGCATCAAGTCTTCGAGACAATTTGTGTCGAGGAGATATTGTTGGTACGAAAGAACAGATCGAAGTATTGCTACAGTATAAGCGTGAGAGCCATTTATTACATCATGATAATAGTGGAATGACAAAAAACTTGGCGATGTTAGGCGGCTAGTATCATGAGTAATGATAAAGAGAGAAAGGTTGTCGGTGTGGTACTGGCGGGTGGGCTGTCTAAAAGGATGGGGGAAGATAAAGCACTTCTTGCTTATGGTGCCCAGCGTCTTGTTGAAAGACAAGCTACCATACTGAAACAGTCAATATGCGACGAGGTTATTATTTGCGCAGGTGATAAAGAGTATAGCGATATTCGCGATATATATTCAAATCGAGGTCCTTTGGGAGGTATTTATTCTGCAATGATTTATTTCCCTCAATCTATTCTCGTTTTTATACCTATAGACATGCCGCTAATAACTTCATTGACAATAACCTCTTTTATTCGTGAGGTTAAGAAAAAAAATGAGTCAAAAAAAATATCTAAAAATAATGTTTTTCCTTTAGTTCTAATAAACAGTAAAAGAGAAAAAGAAATCATCAATCACGTTCTTAAGGAAAATAGAAACCTTTCTGTTAATCGTGCGTGTGACAATCTTGCAATAAATTACGGTGAGTTATGTGTCAATCATGATGAACTACACAATTGTAATACACCCGAAGAATGGCACTATGCGAAACACCTATTGGAGAGTATAAATGGCTGATCACACATCAAACTTTGTTCCTTTGAACGTAGCGGTGCTCACTGTTTCAGATACCCGAAAAAGCTGTAATGACACCTCAGGTAATTTTTTATCTTTATCGGTAAAAGAGGCCGGTCACCATGTTAATGAACACCTAATCGTGCGTGATGATATCTATGATATTAGAGCGGCTGTGTCTAGATGGATAGCTGACGACTCGATCTCTGCCATAATAATTACTGGTGGTACAGGGTTTAGTGAGCGAGATTCGACACCAGAAGCGATTAAGCCTCTTTTTGATAAGGAAGTTGAAGGGTTTGGTGAAATATTTAGGTTGGTGTCTTATCAAGAAATCGGCACCTCGACCATTCAATCTCGTTGTGTAGCAGGTATCGCGAATAGAACAATTATATTTGCTCTACCTGGATCAACAGGTGCATGTAAAACAGGTTGGAGAACGCTAATCAAGGAACAGTTGGATGCCGAACATGGTCCATGTAATTTTGTTCCTCATATTGCTGATACGAATAAATGTGTGTCGAGAGGCTAACTATGTGTGAATTTAGTCATATTAATGCTACAGGCCAAGCAAACATGGTCGATGTCAGTAACAAAGGTATAACGAGGCGAGAGGCAGTTGCGATCGGCTCTTTAAAAATGTCACCATCGACTGTAGATAGCATAAAAGAAAATCAGATTAAAAAAGGGGATGTCCTTTCAACGGCTAGGATAGCAGGGATCCAAGCAGCAAAAAAATGCTCTGACCTTATCCCACTGTGTCATCAACTGAATCTATCAAAAATATGGATAGACTTTGAGCTCGTTCCTAACGGTATTGAGATTAGTTGTGGTTGTATTTTAGATGGCAAAACAGGGGTTGAGATGGAAGCATTAACCGGTGTCTCGGTAGCGGCGCTTACCTTGTTTGATATGTGCAAAGCTGCCGATAAAAACATGGTTATCGAAGGGGTTTACGTACGACATAAATCGGGTGGACAGTCTGGTAATATAGACAGAGGAATGGATTATGATTGAAATCAGGTTTTTTGGTTTGCTGAGAGAGAGGATAGGTGAAAGCGCCATTAATCTTGAGATACCAACCCCTCTATCTGTCTCTGAATTGATAAAATACCTAATCGAACAGAACACAGCTTTTTTATGGCTTAATGATCTTGAGGTAATATCCGCGGTCAATCATACGATTGTAGAGAGCGACTTTTCGATCAATAAAAATGATGAAGTCGCGTTTTTCCCGCCAGTTACTGGGGGCTAATTATGTATAGGATTCAAGAAGATCATCTAGATATAAATCAGCTTACTCAAACACTGACTGAGAGCAGCAGCGAATGCGGTGCCATTGTTACCTTTGTTGGCCGAGTGCGTGGGAGTTCTGAGAAACATAGAAGTGTCAAAGAGATATATTTAGAAAGCTATCTATCAATGACAAACAAAGCAATGATGGAAATTACCGAGGAGGTCCAACTTAGATGGAGTGCAGTAGAAAAGATTTCTATTGTGCATCGCATAGGTGTGATTGGGCTTTGTGAACCAATTGTATTTGTTGGTGTGTCCAGCAAACATAGAAAAGATAGCTTCGAGGCAGCCAGCTTTATTATGGACCAGCTAAAAATATCAGTACCTTTATGGAAAAAAGAAAACATTGAGGGACAAGGTTGGGTGTGGGTAAGCGCTAAACCTTCAGACAAGCAAGCGGCTTTGCGCTGGCGTCTATAATGGAAATTAGGGTGACGTCATCTAGTCACCCCTTAGTCTTATAAACCGGGAATGAAGGCAAAGGGAAGCACCTCAACACTGACCCCCTCCGCGACATCCTCACTATCTTTCGGTAAGCGAATGAGGCAGTTAGCTTTGCATACAGACATAAGTAATGCCGAGCCTTGTGCCCCTGAGCTTGCGACGCTTAATTGTCCTTGCTCGTTTATTGAATAAACACCACGTTGGTAATCTGTGCGCCCAGGACGTTTTTTTAGCGATGTGGTTAATGTGGCGGTGAGCCATTGTGGGTAAATGGTGGAACTACCGCTCAGCTTTAATAAACCTGGAATAGCTAGGATCTGACAGGTGAGCAATGCCGATACTGGATTACCTGGTAAACCGAAAAATGGGGTAGTTCCCACATGTCCAAAAGCAAACGGTTTACCTGGCTTGATAGCTAATTTCCAAAAATCAATGTCACCTTGTTCTTTGAGTACTTCTGTTGTGAAGTCTGCATCTCCAACCGATACACCTCCCGATGTTATTATCGCGTCAGCATCCTCTGCTTTTTTGATTGCTGTTTCTATCGCTTTTTTATCATCAGGAATGATGCCAAGATCTATAACGTTAAATCCAGAAGTTTTGAGTAGGTGAATAAGCATTGGCTTATTTGAGTCATAAATAAATCCAGGCGATTTGGTCTTATTGACTGAGATTATTTCATCACCAGTTGAGAAGACAGCGATGGTGATAGGTTGGTATACATTAACTTCTCTCATACCAAACGTTGCCATAATAGCTATATCGGCAGCATTGATCTTTTTATTCTTTTTGAGTACAACTTGCCCCTCTTTTATGTCTTCTCCTTTTAATCTGATATTTTGTCCGGCTTGAGGGGCGGAATGTACCTGGACTCTTTTTCCTTGAACTGTGACTTTTTCTCTCATTACAACAGTATCTACTCCTTCTGGAACCGTAGCCCCCGTCATAATTCTTATGCATTCACCGCTTTTGATGGAGCCCCTAAAGGGATGCCCAGCTAATGACTCCCCAACTTCTTTAAATTCACTATGACGCTTGAAATCGTCATGAATAAATCCAAATCCGTCCATTGCTGAATTATCACAAAAAGGCGTATCAAAGGGTGCAAAAATATCCTCAGCGAGGTACCGACCACCCGCAATGTCTAACTGAACGATTTCAGTTTTGTTTTTAAACTCAATAGCATCTACGATTTTTTCTTGCGCATCTTCGACTGTTAATACCGATGCTTCGTTACAGCATTCCATTTCAAACCTCTTTATCTTCGTTAACCATCCAAACCGCGGCTTCTACTCGGGAGCGTAGGTTTAACTTTTTTAGTAGGTGCTTTACATGCACTTTGACTGTCCCATCAGATATATCTAGCTCTCTGGCAATAAGCTTGTTACTCAGTCCTTTTGCGATCAATTTGATGATTTCTTTTTCTCTGGCGGTGAGGCTTGACAATGTTCGCTGGTCACTGTGGGGAGCAGGCTGGCGTAGTGCGCCCGCAAGTGTTTGTGTGAGTTTAGGACTGATTGCCATTTTTCCCACAGCCGCTTGCTTAATGGACTCAACGATATCGTCAGGATCCATATCTTTTAGTAAATATCCGTCAACACCTAACCTTATCGCTTCGACAACATCATCATCTTGGTCAGAGACAGTTAACATGATAATGCGTCCTGTATAACCAGAATCTCTGAGTGCTCGTATCGTTTCTAATCCATTCATGCCGTCCATATTAAGATCTAACGTTACTAAGTCTGGGTCGAGCTCTGTTACCAATCCGACCGCATCATAGCCAGAGTCAGCTTCTCCAACCAATTTTAAGTCATTATCCAATGAAAAGAGTTGCGACAAACCTCTGCGAAAAACAGGGTGATCATCGACCATTAAGATCGTCCCAATTGATGAATTTTCAGTCATAAGTTTTCTCTACATCTAAAGGAATGTTAAATTCAGGTTGGAAGTCAAATCTAACCTCTGTACCACCTTTTGCGTGATTACCAATTGTAAGCGTGCCTTTTAAGCTTCTACTCCTTTCCTTCATAATAGCAAGACCATAGTGGTTTTCTTTTTTGGCTGATGTATCAATTCCGATCCCGTCATCATGAATTAACAAAGTGACGTAACCATTTTTTTTGCGACTTGTAAGAAGAATAACGATTTTACTTCCTTCGGAATGATGAATGGCATTCTGTACTGCTTCTCTAGCGATTTGTAGTAGGTGAACTTGCTCAGTAGCAGAAAAAGGTGTATTTTTAATTTCATTATCAAATTTAATTTCTTTATCACTGAAACGATCTGATAATTGTTTAAAGCTTTCCTGGAGTGCCTCGTGTAAGCTACTACCCTCAAGTTTTAATCTGAAAGTGGTTAACAGTTCTCTGAGTTCCTTATATGCACCATTTAACGCAGTTTTTATATCTGAAATCGTATTCTCGATACTGATATCAACCGACGGATCAGTGAGTCCTTTTTGTAATACGGCAACCTGAATTTTTAAATAGGAAAGTGCTTGAGCGAGAGAGTCATGTAACTCACGCGCGATAACGGTACGTTCACGAGCGAGTGCTAATCGTCTACTTTCGTCTTGGCGGTGTTTTAAACTCAATGTGATCGCAAACTGCTCTGCAACAGACTGAATAAGCTGTGATTGCCAAGGCTTGAGTGGTTCATGGTTACGAGATACACAGTTCAACACACCGAAATGATTATGATCATAAACGAGAGGAAATGTGTAGGCTTCCTCGGATTCCAGTGGACTATCGAAGCTTACACAATCACTGCAATCTCGATTGCGGCAACTCAATGGCAAAATACTCTTTTTAGTATTTAAATGATGGTAGGGTTTCGTGCCATTTTCTGTCATCAGACATAGCTCTAACCCTTCAATGCCTGTTACTTCTGACAGTTTCGAAAGATGTGGTTGAAAATCAATATTGCTTCCATGGGAGTGATTGGATTTATTGGAAATAGAGTAAAGTAGTTGAATAGACTCATTGGTTCTTTCTAGCTGCTTTGTTTTTTTTCGCACTTTCTCTTCCATGCGAATATGTGAGTCATTAATAGCTCTAACCATTCTGTTAATGGTTTTGGCAAGAATTGATAGTTCGTCATGACCATGCTCATCAGCTTGAACTGTGTAGTCACCTTGACCTATTTTAGTCGCTATTATCGTTAAATCTGAGAGTGGTCGTCTAATGAGATGGTTGACCATATAAATCGCTAAGAATATAAATGAGATTGTAATTAAAAGAGATGCGGCTTGTATTTGTCTGATCAAACGGTTATTGTCTTCAGCATGTACTTGATAAGTTTTTACTAGATGGTCGATGTTAGCAACGAGTTCGTTTAATTTTTTTTCTAGCTTATTCAGTTTTTGGTTTGTTAGATGTGAATCTAAAATTAGCGGCTTAATTTCATTGTTCCAATCGTACCAGATAGCGTCATGTAATTTTTTCTTTTCCGTTTTTTTAGTAGCTTGCATTAGTACAGGATTAGACAATTTTCTCTCAAAATCACTTATTAAACGATCTATTTCTTCAGATTTATTATTAGTTATTTTCTTATTCAAAATAAG
>NZ_MUFJ01000048.1:0-6818 GCF_001996245.1 Salinivibrio sp. MA607
CCCATTAAATCGCACTGAAAATGATCAACAAATTGATCCTTTGTTTTCACTTATTTTAATTAATAAATATGGCATAACGCACGGTTTTCAGCCCTAAGTGACAATTTAGTCATTAAGTTGCTAGCCCAGGCATGGCGCGGATCTTCATGCGTTTTCCCTGGCACCCATTCCGAACTATTTCGATAAAATGTAACGCTTGGCTTTGCGGCGTGCCGGAGCGCAGCGTAGGTTCGTCCGCCAACAGCCACTGGTTATGTGATGGTAGCTCACTCTGGCAGCCCCTCAAACTTTGGTACGTCCCCTAACCCCTCGTCCCAAACAGCTTTGCTGGATGAAAAGATATGCGCGGTTGGCGCCATAGAGATTTCAGTATCCAAGCATCCTGCCGGAACGACGAGCAATCCTGGGATCTGAGTACTTGGCAATGCTGAGCCACACAACTTACAAAAGCTTTTTTTATGACGAGTGCCTGGAAGCGTAAAGGACGTCACAGCATCTGCACCCGACCGCCAGGCCAATTTAGCTGACTGTGAGAATAGATTTGCCGCATGAGCCGACCCCGTATCTTTTTGGCAATGCTGACAATGGCACAGGTAAAAGCTATCGAAATCACCTGTTAACTCAAAGCTCACGGTACCACACAGACAAGAACCGCAGCATCCTGCACCCGACCGCCAGGCCAATTTAGCTGACTGTGAGAATAGATTTGCCGCATGAGCCGACCCCGTATCTTTTTGGCAATGCTGACAATGGCACAGGTAAAAGCTATCGAAATCACCTGTTAACTCAAAGCTCACGGTACCACACAGACAAGAACCGAAATGATCAGTCATCAGAACTCCTTCTATGGCCTGTGGATGAAATACACATAACGCCCTGTTAAGGTGTGAGCAACGCAATACTGATGCCACCGCATACCACCTTAAACACTAAACGCAACGCATAGTAAAAATGCCATGCGTTGCGAATCACTCTTAAACAGATTGTTGAACGAAGCCGCTATGCGGCAGAATGTCGCCTTACCGCCTATGTTTCTTCCTACTCTGCCAATCAGCAGTAAACAGGAGAAACACCATGACCCCTCTACAACAACGGCACTTCGATGCCCTTTATCAACAGCACCTTGATAATTTAACGCTTCAAGGCAAACGCCCCGCTACCATTGATGCTTATGCCCGTGCCGTTCGACGTATCGCCGCATTCTTCGATTCTCCCCCTGACAATCTCTCCCAGCAACAACTCAAAACCTACTTTGTGCGCCTTATCGCTTCTCACTCTTGGAGTACGGTTAAGCTCGACCGCAATGGCTTGCAGTTTTTCTATCGCTATACCCTCAATAAACAGTGGCAATGGCTCGATATCGTCAAGCCTCCGCAAGTGAAGCCCCTGCCTGATATTTTAACCCCCAACGAAGTCGGCTTACTCATCACTCTCACCCGACAACCTCGCTACCAACGCTTTTTCTATACCCTTTATTGTCTGGGGCTGCGATTAGGAGAAGGACTGCAGCTGACAGTGAGCGATATCGATAGCGCTAACCATCAAGTACATGTGCGTCATGCCAAAGGTGGTAAAGACCGACTCGTGCCGCTCCCGGATAACACCCTCTCTGTGTTGCGCCAATACTGGCGCACCCATCGCCATCCAACCTTGCTCTTTCCCGGTGTCGGGAATGATGGCCCAATGGACCGCGGTGGCGTGCAGAAAGCCATGAAGCAGGTCTGTCGTGATGCCGGTATTCACAAGACCATCAGTCCCCATTCATTACGTCATTGCTATGCGACGCATTTACTCGAACAAGGCCTGGATTTACGCTCTCTGCAACGCCTTTTGGGGCATGCCAGTCTCACGACAACGGCACGTTATACGCAACTCACCGACGTCAAACACGCCCAGCTTCATCAGGCAGTAAATCGACTCGCATCCGGACTCACGATTCTGTGGGAGGCAACATGAGTACGTTTATTCAACTGTTGCAACAACATACCGAGACGATGCCGACTCATTCGATGACGCCTGATATCGCTCGGGCCATCTCCGCGATGACCCGTTGCCGGACAGGCGCATTGGGGCAATCTCAATGGGCTTGTCAGGGCTGTCACTATGACGAGCGAACGCCGCTCTCTTGTGGCCATCGCCATTGCCCCCAATGCCAACATCCCAACACAGTACAATGGCTAGAAAGGCAAACCACCAAGTTGTTGCCAACCACGTATTTTATGGTGACCTTCACCTTACCTGCGACGTTGCGTCACTTGGCTCATATGCAAGCAAAAAGCTTGTATGCATTGATGTTCTCTGTCGCCGCGTCAGTCCTGAAAGACTTCGCTCAGCGTAAACATGGCGCAGACAGTGGCTTTACGCTGGTACTACACACGCATAACCGACGACGGGATATGCATCCACACTTGCATGCGATTGTGCCCGCTGGCTTTTACCACCCAACACGTAAGCAATGGCACAAGGGTAATAAACAGTATCTTTATCCGCACGCAGCATTGGCCTCCGTCTGGCGGGCAAGGGYGCTCGCCGCCATTAACGCACACCCCGTGCTCTCACTGCCCCTTTCTGTGCCGAAGACATGGGTGGTGGATTGCCGTGCAGTCGGCCGCGGTCTACCCGCGTTAAAATATCTATCACGCTACTTGTATCGCGGCGTTTTGCCCGACAAAGATATCATCGACATCAGTGACCATCAGGTGACCTTCCGGTACACCGACAGCCAGACAAATCAATCGGCGACTCGCTCGTTGCCTACCAATCAGTTCCTGATGTTAATACTTCAGCATGTCTTACCCAAAGGGCTACAACGCGTGCGTGACTATGGCTTATTGCATGGCAGCGCCAAACACAAGCGATACCATATTCAACGTATATTGCTTCACATGGCACACCATACCTTGCCCGTTGAGACGGCCCCTGAGCAGCATACGACACGATGTTGTCCTACATGCGGGGAGCGGCTCATGGTCTGCGTGGGCGTGACACGACCGAGGTAGCCGAAAGGCGAATAGAATAAGGAGAATGGCGTTCACTTAAACACAGGAGAGCAAACCGACAAAAACCACATCGTTAACGTAACGTATTGAAGTGATGTCTTATCTGCTCACTTCTTGGCTGCGCTCGCACTGAAAAAAGTGCCAGACGCAGCGCCTACCTATGCGCATTCGAGCTATTTACTTAATAAAGCAACGGGCTTGTTCAACACCCAAATGAAGTGTCGGCTGCGCGACACTTATTCTTATTTGTTATGTGCGTCTTAACTGTTTATCGCATCTAGTAATTTTTGGCCATCAGGTATAGCAGACATTGTGCGTAGAAAAACGACATTACGTTCAAGAATTTTCTTAACTTCAGCAGCTGGTAGCGGTTTATCTAGGACAGTAAAATCTAAGAGCTTTTGGAAATGGCATTCATCTGTGTCACCGTAACGGTCTTTTTTAAGTGTATCCCCTGATCCTTTGCCATATGCTACAATTCCAACGCCATTTTCGTACAGAAACACAGTATCGTTTTTCTGGATTCTATCGATATTGAATTTCCAAGGATCATAGAACGCAGCAGCGATACCCTCACTAAGCATCTCTCGATGATCGTTAAGATCATGCTTTTTATTAGTATTTAACACATGAAAATTGATAGAGCCTTGCTCAGTACTATCATCTTCTGAAATAGCTTCCTCTGCGACCTTAACGCCTTCCTCAAGTAGCTTTAGCATTACATCCTGTTTAGAAAGTGACAAATATTCAGCAAGGTCTTCAACTACGGCCTGAAGTTCCTTAGGAATACGTACTGTTGTTGCAACTAATTCACTTCTAGCTTTTTTTGACTCAAGAATCATGCTTTTTAGATCTGGCATAGTTTTATCTCCTTCACATTGATGTAGAGATACTACGCCAAAATTATAACAGATGCAATTTAGATTCACTATTGAATCTGAAATAATTCAGTCAAGACTCAAGGAGCCACCATCGAGCACATAACGCCTGCGTAATGGGCTGGCTTGAAGCGCCAGCGCAAAACCAGTCCCGTTAACGCATTGGTTATAGCTGTCAGATTTTGAAAAGGGTCGTGACATCAATTCCGTCTACCTCGTCTTCACCAAGCTGAAGATCTAGCGCGTGAATAACCCTGTCAGCCATCTCATCTTTGTAGTTTTTATCACCGGTGTGGTTAAGCCTTCGATTAATTGCTCCTGCGATGAGATCGGCAAGCTGAACCATAGGGCTTTTTCGAGAAGAAACCGATTCCAGTGTGCCCAGCGCCATCTCATCACCAAACCTGTCTTCAAAATGAGAATTAACCCTGCGTTTCACCTCAGCGAGAGTGATTGCATCTAAAGACTGCTCCTCGTCCAAAGTGACGTTGATAGTCTGAGGCTGGCTAATGCGATGATGTTCGACCTCGTGCTCTACGCCATTTATGAGCATATGTTCGTGAAGCTTCTCTACAACATTTTCAATTTTTCGCTTTGTGCGACTGCGTTCTACTGCTATAGCCTTAAAGCTTAAAAATTCACGATTTGCCTGGATTATGTTCAGGTATTCGGCGAGCGTATCACTGTCTCTTTTGCCAAACTTTGTGAAGTGGATTTCTCTGCTGGCCCACAGAGATGAGCTTTGCCAGTCCAAGATACTCTTGCTTATTGTATAAACCGCTCGTCCGGTAAGAACCCAGACTGAGGCCACAACGACATAGTTTTGGTTCTTACCAGTTTCGTCGGCAAAGACAGTGACAACCTTCCGAGGGCTGACGTCTTTCAGAACCTCATCCTGCATTTCCTCTTCACGCTTCTTGCGGAATTTTTTAACGGGTGAGTCAGAGGTGAATAGCCCATATTCATTTTGAATTTTCGCTCTCGCGCGCACTATGTAGTGCAATCTTTCCAGTCTGAAAAGGTCCTTGGGGAGAATGCCCGATTCGTTATAAATATCAGGCTGAAAGGTTTCCCAGTATTTTATTGATAGAGTAATGTCGCTGTTACGAGCCTGCGGGTACAGATTCAGGATGTAGGCGACTTTTGTCTTCAGCGTGGTGAAATCGCCTCCGGCCAACGATGCCAAAAGCTCCTTCTTTTCTTTTTCTAGCTTCGCCAGCTTTGCTTCTCGCTCAGCCTGTTCTTCCTCACTGAGCAGATCGATTTCTTCTTCGTTCTCTTCTTCCCTCATGCCTACATCCCTATTTAACTACAATGACCTATAACGCTAAATTAAGGTGTGAACAACGCTAACCACCTACCTAAAGCATTGTGCCATAAACACTAAACTTGCTTGAAGTGAGAGCGCCGCGCGTTGTGAATCACCCTTAAATTTTATTGTTAGGGCTAAAATGGTATGTCCTCACAGCGCTCATCTTGAGGCGATGGAGCAACCACATCAAACATACCTAATATTCGTTCAGATACTTTCAGAAGTTGATCATAAGTTATGATTTCAACTCGGTGTAAATGTGAGTTTAAATTCCTGAGAGCTTTGATTTGTTCTATGTTGCCATCTCTGCCAACTATGATCTTGGCACGAATTTTAAGTGTGTCGAAACCCTCGCTAACAATTATTGAATCACGTTGCCGCTCAATTTCTTCAATATAGCGAACAACTTGACCAATTACGGCTGAAAGCTTAGAAGATGGATAGTAACTATCATGAGAGCGATCATGCGTAAAGAGTGACTCAGTAAATGCCTTTTTTATTTCAATAATTTCGACATAATCATCTACAGTCTTGCGCATCATGAAATCTAAGCGGTCATCGCGCGTCCATGTTTTTCGTTGCAAACGCTGACTATACTCACTACCAAACATCCAAGGGTTTAACTCTAGATGCTTTTGAAAATCACCCTCTAAAGTGTTTGGGTCTTCTATCAAAGCACGAAGTTCTGCGATAGCTTTAGAGTACTCCACGATTTTTGCTGCTGTAGAAATATGCGATAAAGTATCTTTATTGCTGACTTCAAATGCCTTAATAAATTCAGAGACATTAGTTTGACTCGCTTCGATGTGCGAAATGATACTGCCCAGTAACGAAAACCTTTCTGTGTCATTTATAGACTCTACTGCATCTAGTAAGTTAGACMGTTTCGCAAAATCACCAGAATTGACAAGATGTAACTCACCAATCTCAGAGCCTAATTGGTTTGCATACTCAGCATCCAAAAAGCAGTATAATCTTTTTATTTCATCAGGCTTGTTGCCATCTAATCTAACAGATTTTTCGGACTTATAGTTCCAGCCTTGCTTAGAGCGGTCAATTTGATCAATTTTTAATGAATAATGGTGAACTGTTTTATCTTTATCCAGTATCTCTAGTAATGTAGCTATTCTAAAAGCTTGCGGACCCTCCTTTAGAACAACCTGCTTAATCAAACCTACATTAGAATTGTTATACGCTTTCTTTATCTTGATTTTAACATCTTCTAATGTATTTTCAGGAGGTAACAACCCCATACAACTCTCCTATTTAGCCCTAACGCCGCATTAAGTGGTGAGCAACGCCTCCCCCCAAGCTAAACCATTGTGTCCTAATCACTTTAGCCTATTTGAACTGAAAATGCTGAGCGTTGGGAATCCGTCTTAAATGCTTTGTATGGATAATCTCACCCGTATTTGGGTAAAGTGAGACCCAAGCTTTAGCTGCAACTAAAGCTTTCTAATGTGCAGTTCGATTGAACGCTGGCTCCTCTGTCGAGAGACCGATAACAAACATGAACGCACCTTAGAACTCCAAGCACCAAACTCGAATACTCGACTGGGTCTCGAACCCGTATTACGCAAACAAGAGTTAGCTTATTATGAATACTGCATCCAATCAAAACATCTACAT
>NZ_MUFJ01000049.1:0-6086 GCF_001996245.1 Salinivibrio sp. MA607
AACAACGTAAACGTTGTTTCGTATTGGTCACTCAGTTCATCGAATAAATCTTTTTGTCTATTCTCAACGAGTGCCCACACAGATTGCATAGGTCAAATTGTTAAAGAGCGCCGCTCATCGTTGAGCGGGAGTGGCATAATACGCCACTTTGGCATTGAGTCAAGCATTTTGTTTTGCTTGTCTGTATTGCCGTTGTTAGCTCGGCTTGCCGTGCCAACGAGAGCGCATTATAGAGAGGTAATTTTTTGGCGCAAGGGGTTTTTGATAAAAAGATCTCAGGCGCGCAAAAACCCAACAATTTGCATTATTCCTAAGCGTTTTTGAGTCAAACTAAGAAAAAAGCCACCAAAAATGGCGGCTTTTGCCTGATAGAGCTGGGTTAGCCTTGTTTTGCAATGACATGGTCATTCTCAACATCAAGCCAAACGGGCTGACCTGGGACCAGTTCCCCACTCAAGATTTGTTGCGCCAGTGGGTTTTCGATTGTCTGTTGGATAGCCCGTTTAAGTGGACGCGCCCCGTAGACAGGATCAAACCCGCTTTGAGCAACCTTGGCAAGCGCGGCTTCGGAAATCTCCAATTTGAAATCTTTTTCTGCCATTCGTCGGGCAAGCTCTTGCATCTGCAAGCCAGCGATTTCTTTTATATGCTCTTCAACCAGTGGATGGAACACAACGGCCTCATCAATACGGTTAATAAACTCCGGTCGGAAATGATTCGCCGCCACCTCCATCACTGTTTGCTTCATGCCTGCATAATCCAGTTCACCAAAGTGTGCTTGGATTTGCTCTGAACCCAGGTTGGAGGTCATGATGACGACGGCATTTCGAAAATCAACCGTTCGCCCCTGACCATCCGTTAAACGCCCATCATCGAGTACCTGCAACAAGATGTTGAATACATCAGAATGCGCTTTTTCTATCTCATCAAGTAGAATTACCGAATAGGGACGACGACGAACCGCTTCAGTAAGATAGCCCCCTTCTTCATATCCAACATAACCAGGAGGCGCGCCAACTAAGCGTGCTACCGAGTGTTTTTCCATAAATTCAGACATATCTATCCGAACCATAGCATCACGGCTATCGAACATGAATTCGGCCAGCGACTTACACAACTCAGTTTTACCCACCCCTGTCGGCCCAAGGAAAAGGAAGGAGCCAATCGGGCGATTCGGATCCGCCAGTCCGGCTCGGCTACGCCGAATGGCATTGGCGACGGCACCGACCGCTTCATCTTGACCTATCACCCGCTGGTGCAAGGCTGATTCCATTTTAAGTAGCTTTTCTTTTTCGCTTTCCAGCATACGAGAAACAGGGATCCCTGTCTGCCGTGCGATAACATCTGCGATCTCAGCCTCTGTGACTCGGTTTTTCAATAAAGTCATTTCCTGCATTTCTGCTTGGCTAGCAAGATCGAGCTGCTTTTCTAAGTCAGGAATTTTGCCATACTGTAATTCTGACATTCGGCTTAAATCCCCGGCTCGCCGCGCTATCTCCATGTCAGTTCGTGCTTGCTCTAGAGCAGCTTTTATATGTTGAGCTCCAGATACAGCGGCTTTTTCTGTGTTCCAGACCTCTTCGAGCTCGGCATAATCACGCTCTTTTGCCTCTAGCTCGTCACGCAGTGTCTCTAAACGCTTTTGACTCGCACTATCTTCTTCTTTTTCTAGTGCTTGTTGTTCAATTTTAAGTTGGACAATGCGTCGTTCTAAGCGATCTAACGAATCGGGTTTCGAATCAATTTGCATCCGAATGCTGGACGCCGCTTCGTCAATAAGATCAATGGCTTTATCGGGTAACTGGCGATCGGCAATGTAGCGATGTGACAAGCTGGCTGCGGCGACGATGGCCGGATCGGTAATTTCTACCGCATGGTGCAGCTCGTAACGCTCTTTTAATCCGCGCAGAATGGCGACCGTGTCTTCTACATTTGGCTCATTCACCAATACTTTTTGAAAGCGACGTTCTAATGCCGCATCTTTCTCTACATATTGGCGGTATTCATCAAGTGTCGTTGCGCCCACACAGTGAAGCTCACCCCGTGCCAAGGCAGGTTTGAGCATATTCCCGGCATCCATGGCCCCTTCAGCTTTACCGGCCCCGACCATGGTATGAAGTTCATCAATAAAGAGGATGACATTACCTTCCTCTTTCGCCAGTTCATTTAATACCGCTTTTAGTCGCTCTTCGAACTCCCCACGGTATTTAGCCCCAGCGACTAGCGCCCCCATATCGAGAGAAAGCACGCGTTTACGGCGCAAACCTTCCGGTACCTCACCATTCACAATACGCTGGGCTAACCCCTCAACAATCGCGGTTTTGCCTACACCAGGCTCACCAATCAGGACGGGATTGTTTTTGGTACGACGCTGTAGCACTTGGATGGTCCGGCGAATTTCATCATCACGGCCGATAACAGGATCCAGTTTGCCTTGCTCAGCACGCTCGGTCAGATCCAGGGTAAATTTCTCCAACGCCTGCCGGTTTTCTTCGGCGTTGGGATCATCGACTTGCTGACCGCCACGGACTTTTTCTATCGCTTGTTCAACTTTTTGTGATGTCAGGCCATGGCTGCGCAATAGCTCCCCAAGCGGCCCTTTATCTTCTACCGCAGCTAAGACAAAAAGCTCAGAAGAGATATATTTGTCTTTACGCTTTTGTGAGATCTTATCGCAAAGGTTAAATAAGTTACCCAGATGATTCGAAAGCTGAACCTCACCGCCCGTGCCTGTGACTTGAGGGACGCGATCCAATAACTCAGAAAGGCTAGAGCGCAGTTGGCTCACATCCACGTTCAGCATGGTTAATAGCGGACGAATCGCACTGCTATCTTGATTCAGGAGTGCGGTCATCAAATGAACGGGTTCAATATATTGATGGTCTCGCCCTAACGCGAGTGATTGCGCATCAGAAATGGCAATTTGAAACTTACTGGTAAAACGGTCAAGGCGCATCGTTAGTTCCTCCCACTTAACACCTTTAGTTGATGAATAAATGGGCACGATGCAGGTATTTTTCAAGCATCTAAGACGACTTTATTTCATTCGCCAGATACACGTTGCCATCCGCCCCGTTTGTCCATCTCGGCGATAGGAATAAAATTGATCGCCTTGCTGGTAGGTACATAGCGATCCCCCATAAATCGCGGTCACGCCAGTAGCTATTAGTCGTTGCCTTGCAAGCGCATAGAGATCAGCCAAATACTTGTCTGACCCTCGAGGTGAAAAAGCGGCCTTGGTCTGCCAAGAATACGAGATGAATGCCTGATAAACATCTTCACCGACTTCAAAAGCTTGTGGACCAATTGCCGGCCCCAACCAAACAAAACAGCGTTCTGGTTGCGCAAATAAAGCGAGGGTTGATTCTAAAACACCATTTAGTAGCCCTCGCCACCCGGCATGTGCCGCCGCGACTTGGCAACCATCATGGCTACAAAAAAGCACCGGTAAGCAATCAGCGGTCATAACCGTACAAGCTTGTCCGACGGTATCTGTAAATGCTGCATCGGCTTTGGGATGTGTGTCTTGATGTGGCAGCCGTGCGACCTCAGTCCCATGAACTTGCTCAAGCCACGTCAGTTCTCCGTGAACCATACCGGCTAGAGCAAGACGATTTTTTTGCACGGCATCTGGATCATCACCCACATGCATACCAAGATTCCAACCTGAAAACACGCCCTGGCTCACTCCCCCTTCACGAGTTGTGGTAAGTGCACCGATATTATCAGGAGCCGGCCAATCAGGTTGGAGGTAATCCATTAGTACTCGTCTTCTCCGTTTTCCGCTTGGTCGCTACGTAAATGCTCCGTCAATGCGACCATATCGTCGGGGATCGGGGCATGCCATTCCATTTGCTCACCCGTGATCGGATGGTCAAGACGTAACATGGCGGCATGTAATGCTTGGCGCTTGAACTGCCTTAGCGTCTGAACCAAGATCTCGCCGGCTTGACGTGGAGGCTTTGCCTTACCGCCATAAAGCGGGTCCCCTACCAGAGGATGATTTAAATACGCCATATGCACTCGGATTTGGTGAGTCCGCCCCGTCTCTAGTCGCAAACGTAACCGTGTATGACCCCGGAAATGCTCTGCAACCCGATAATGGGTTATCGCAGGCTTCCCTAATTCTTGGACGGCCATATGAGTCCGTTTTGTTGAATGGCGGCCTATCGGTTTGTCCACCATGCCACCACCGGTCATATTGCCAATCGCAATCGCTTCGTATTCACGCGTGATTTTACGTTTTTGTAGCGCGCGTACCAGTCGGGTCTGCGCGGGGATCGTTTTCGCAACCACCATTAGGCCCGTGGTATCTTTATCCAAACGATGCACTATCCCTGCACGCGGTACATCCCCGATATCAGGATAACGGTGAAGTAAACCATTCAATAGTGTTCCATCCGGACAGCCGGCACCTGGATGCACCACAAGCCCAGCAGGTTTATTAATCACCAAGAGGTCATTATCTTCATAGACGACGTCGAGCGGTATCTCTTGGGGTAGCCAGCGATCGTCATCTTCAATCTCTGTGGCAATCTCAACCTGCTCCCCGCCCATGACTTTCTGACGAGGCTTGTCTACCGCCATACCATCGAGTGAGACTTGCCCTGCTTGAATCCATGTTTTGATCCGAGAGCGAGAGTAATCGGGAAACAGCTCTGCGATCGCTTGATCGAGTCGCTGACCCATTTGGTGTTCTTGGATCTGATGGGATAATTCTATCTGTTGTGCCATACCGAACTTTTCTGTGATTTCTATGACTAAACCCTCGCAACAGTCGCTATCGTGGCGCTCGGCATATCGCCGGTAAACGCCTTTTGCTATAGTCGCCTATCACTGGATAAAATAGCCGGGATAATGACATTGTATCTGTTTGCCGCTGTGACCGTAATCCAGATGGCATAAAAACTTTTCAAGGAAGTGCGATAACCCATGAAACGCCTAACCCTTACTGCGCTACTCGCAGCCTCTGTACTCGTCGGTTGCTCAAGCAACAGTCAAGTTGTCCAAGACGATCCGCCATCCAAACTGTATCAGGATGCTGAAGCGCAGTTAAACAAAGGGGCATGGATAACAGCCATTGAAAAGCTTGAGGCATTGGACTCTCGCTATCCGTTTGGTGCTTATTCCGATCAAGTGCAACTGGATCTTATCTATGCTTATTATAAAAATGACGATCTGGCCTTGGCCGAAGCAACCATTGATCGCTTTATGCGTATGCACCCCGCTCATGCCGAAAGTGACTGGGTTACCTATATGCGAGGCCTCGTTCATATGGCACAAGATCGTAGCCTAATCCACGACATTCTCCGTATGGAGCGCAATGATCGTGACCCTCAGCCGGCTCGTAAAGCATTTGCTGATTTTCGCCGCTTACTCGAACGCTATCCCAATAGCGAGTATGCTGCTGATGCAAAGGCACGTATGATCGCGTTAAAAAATCGTTTAGCGCAATACGAGTTAGCCGCCGCCGACTACTATATTCGTCGTGAAGCTTGGGTTGCAGCCGTTAACCGTTGCCAGGCCTTACAACGAGACTTCCCTGACACTGAAGCCGCTAAAGCTTCTTTGCCTCTGATGCTAACAGCCTATAAGAAGCTCGGACTTGACGAGCCAGCCGAGCGTACTCAGGATCTGATAGACAAAAATTCCATTTAATCCGTCAATATTGGTTAAAACGACACTGGTTAAAACGACAAAAGCCTCTCTATTATAGAGAGGCTTTTTTGTGCTATGTCGCGATGAGACGAGCAAACACGAACAAAAAAAGAAAGCCCTGACCGACAGGCCAAGGCTTTATTGGTTTTTCATCAAAGATTAAAGATACAAAAAAGCCCCGACCGTTAGGTCAGGGCTTCGTATCTCTACTCATCAAAGTCTTACACTTAATTGCTTTGATGCTTAAATGTTTGCTAACTAAAGCCTAATACTAAGCGCTAATTAGATTATCTTGTTTGATGCGATGAGGATTTTGAATCGAGACGCGCAGTGTATGCCAATACATGAGCATCGCAGATATCAAAAGCATCGAGCTATCAACAAGATAAGCAATGAGAGCCTGGCGATGTCCTACTCTCACATGGGGA
>NZ_MUFJ01000005.1:0-140921 GCF_001996245.1 Salinivibrio sp. MA607
GTTATATATACTAATATTAATACCTGTGGATACTACTGATGCTGAACCCTCAATAATAACTGAACCATTTGCACTTCTTGATGCAAATAGTTGAAATAGTGGAACACCAGATAAGACTGCTTCAAGTACATGGGCAGTATCGATTATCCTGTTCATTTCCTTGATTCCATCAAAGCTATCTATTATTGCAAAAATCACCTTTAAAGCTTGATACTGGCATACCTGTTCCCTGTGAGTCATTATCTCGGTATTTAAAAGTAAATACTTACAATAGTCGCAGAAAGCCTTATGATATTGGAGCATCATCACGTAAATATCAATTTTTGGGATACACCCATGCACCTGACTTTCTGTCCCATCAATCTTGAAACCGATTTTGCTTATTGCGTGGCTGCACGTCGGGACGCTTTTGTGTGTAGCTTTGGCTCCGATGAGGGGGGGGGAAGATTTTTATCAGTGTTGGCTGCCAGCCTAAATACTTATTCGTGCCAATATGCGATTATGGCGCGATAGGATGTTTCAGTAGGTAGATGGTTTATGACACTGATATGCCGGTCAAAAAGGCTCAATGTGCGACAGTTTATACTCGACGATGCGCCGTTTATTGTGGAGCTGCTTAATGATGCGTCGTTTATACGCTATATCGCGGATAAAAAGGTGCGCACTGAACAAGATGCGATCGAGTATCTCCGTCACGGGCCGCTTGCGAGTTATCAAGTATATGGTTTTGGGTTAAATCTGGTAGAGCGGCGGGAAGATGGTGAGCCCATCGGTATGTGCGGTGTGCTCAAGCGCGATGAGTTGGCATATCCAGATTTAGGCTACGCGTTTTTATCGCGTTACACCGGGCAAGGATACGCCACAGAAGCCGCCGAGGCGGTGCTTGAGGCAACCTTATTAGCAAGCGGACTGAACACCGTTCAAGCAGTGACCTTACCGGACAACCAACCCTCCAACCGCTTGCTCGAAAAGCTAGGGTTTCAGCTACAACGCCAAATCATGCTTTATGGGCATAGCAACAATCTGTATGAAAATACCCGCGTCTGAGCGCCATAAGATGTTACTGAGCACTGTCACCCTGAACGGTGACGCGGTGCAATCGTCTGGGCGCGTCACCATAATCGGTTACTGCGTAGTGTTGGGTGGCGCGATTATCCCAGATCGCCACCGAATGCTTTTGCCAGCGAAAACGAACGTGATATTTCGATTGGCGTGCTTGACTAAACAGTGTCGCCAGCCGTTGTTGGCTATCAGCCTCTGGCCAGTCGGCAATCGCGCGAGTAAATTGCTCGTTAATAAATAGCACTTCTTGGCCGGTTTCTGGGTGGGTTTGCACCATGGCACGGCAAATAGGCGGGTAGTCTTGAGCGCGTTTCGAAACCACACTCTGGCCGTCGGCGTCTTGATGATCGTAACGGCTACCTTCAAAGGCGTGCAGTGCGTGAATGGTGTCGAGCTCGCGTAGCTCGGTTTTGTCTTCCTCGGTTAGATCGGCCCATACTGCTGCCATGTCACACCAAATCGTATCTCCGCCATGTTCTGGCACATATTGCGCGTGTAAAACCGAGCATTTGGGCGGCACCGCTTGCCATGTCATGTCGGTGTGCCAATAGCTTTGGCTGGGTGGATTGCCGCGGCTGGTTTCAATCACGACCACTTGGTCATTGTCGGGCAGATGTGGGAAAAACGGGTGAGGTGGCTCAAGCTCGCCGAAGCGTTTTGCCAGTGCGACATGGTTGTCGGTTGATAAAGGCTGATCGCAAAAGAAAAGCACTTTATAGCGTAAAAATGCTTGGTATAGCGCCGCAAACTCAGTGTCTGACAGCTGGGATAAATCGATATTATCGACTTGCGCCCCTAACGTATTGCCTAAAGGGGTTATCTTCATTTGAACCATACCTTACCGCCAATGAATTTGTAGGCTGGTGTGCCTCGCATTAGGGTGTCACGCGCAAAGGGCTGTTGGCACTGAGGGCAGTGACACGGCGTGGTGGTGGCATCCTCAACAATCCTTTCTTTAAAGCACTTTACCAAAGCGCCTTTACCGCCTTTGCGATATTTAAATAGTGGCGCATTACAGCGTTTACAGAAAATATCGATGGTTTTAGTGGGGCCTTTTTTATTCGGTTTTGCCATTTTGATTGCTCGAGCGTCACTACATGCCGAAAGCTTGATAGTGACGAGTCGGGCGTAGGCTGTCAATCAGCTATCGTTTAATGACGCTTTACGTTATTAACGCTTGGCAACCATAAACAAAAGCCAACACGGGTGATCGTGCTGGCTATCGTTCCCGCCTCACAGCCAATGAATGTAAGTGCAAAGGGCTTTTTTTGCTTAGTTCGCGATTTTCACGCGGATTTTGCTCTTTGCAACGCTGGCCAAGTTCAGTGCGGCAATTGCAGCGTTGGCCTGGGCATCGTCAGGCATAGTCACAAAAGCAAAGCCTTTGGATTCGCCAGTCTCTTGATCCAGCACCAGATTGCAGTCGGTGACGTCGCCGTGTTCAGAAAACAGCTGACGGAGTTCTTGTTCGGTGGTGGTGCGTGCAAGGTTGCGAGCTAAAAGTTTCATTGTTGTCCGTTAATATCGAGGTAACAACACCGATTGTCTCAGTAAAGGATGCCACGACCAAGTAATAGTTTGGCTTTCTTATCGATACGTTAGCCTTGAGTGCTGCTCAGCCGACGTTTATGCGTCACTTTCTCCTAAGTCATGATTGATTTTATCCAGCAGCGCAATAAGTTGCTGGGCTTGCTGATCATCAATGCTAGGAAACTTACAACGAATCTTTTCAGGAATTTCCGCTGCTTGGTGCTGCAGCTCAATGCCTTTGCCCGTCAATGTTACCCACCGCTTTCGCTTATCGTCTTCGTCTTTCACTATGGTGAGCAAGCCTTTATCGCTCATCTTTTTCAAAATCTGCGTCATCGCGCCACCATCAATGCCGGTTTTCTCAACCAGATTTGCGATCGCGAGTCGGTCAGTTTCCCACAGCGCCATCATCACTACATATTGCGGGTAGGTGAGATCAAGCTCGGTCAACCAGGTTCGGTAGGCGCGCGAAATACCGTTGGAGGCCTTGTATAAGCGGTGACAGATTTGGCTATTGAGCTTCAATTGGGGATAGGTCATGGGTTTTCATTTTCAATGTGTCTGAGCGCTATTTTATTTTGTGCGCAAAGTATTTGCAATGCTGGGTCATGCGATCTATTGTTTTGCATGCAAAATAAATAAACCTGATGCAAGCGGCTTCATCGCACCTGCTGAGTGCGAAGCAGTGAGCCGCACGCGGACTGAAACACAGGAGAGTGAAATGAAAGAGCTACAAAGTGTTGCCTATACAGCAAAAGCCACCGCTACCGGAGGCCGCGAAGGGTCTGCAAAATCCGATGACGGACGTTTAGATGTGGCGCTTTCCACGCCTAAAGGTTTGGGCGGAAACGATGGCGAAGGCACTAACCCTGAGCAGCTTTTTGCTGCCGGCTATGCGGCGTGTTTTATTGGTGCGCTGCGTTTGGTGGCCGGTAAAGCAGGCGTGACCTTGCCCGAAGACACCCACATTAACTCAGAAGTGTCGATTGGCCCCATTGATGGCGGTTTTGGCATTGCCGTGAAGTTGGCAGTATCTGTTGGCGATCTGGATAAAGACACCGCGCATTCATTGGTCGAGCAAGCGCACCAAGTCTGCCCGTATTCCAATGCCACGCGTGGCAATATTAAGGTCGAGCTGTCAGTGATTTAACATCGCTAGCACGCTATGATAGGGAGCGCTGTCAATCAGGGCTCCCTTTTTTATGTCCGTTCTTTAAGGGAGCAGCGCGTTGTTGGGGGCTCCCTGACTAGAAGTGCTCAGCATTGACCGCTCAGACTAACCACTAAAACTAGCGCACAGCCCTATACCAATAACAAGGATGATGAGAACTGGTATGTTAGAAACCACCACTAGTCAGCTTACCGAGATAAATGTCGCTCCACTAACGAATGCAGATATAGAGGGTGTTCGCCAGGTATCGTTACCTGACCAACAAGTGAAATTTGCGGGGACCGCAGACGAATTTCTTGCTGAGGACAGTGAGACTATTCACCGCCATGTGATCAAACGAGCGGGCGAGACGGTAGGCTTTTTTAAACTCGATACCGACTATACGTCTCAGTATGACTTTTGCCCGCCAAAGACGTTAGGCCTGCGCATGTTTGTAGTGGATGCGCGTTATCAAGGGCAAGGCCTAGGCACCGGTGCGGTTAAAGCCTTGCTTGAGTATTTGCCCGTTGATTATCATGATTTCAATTGGGTGTATCTCACTGTGAACTGTCAAAACCCGGCCGCTAAAGCCTGTTACCAAAAAGGCGGCTTTACTGATACAGGCGAGCTGTACTGGGGCGGCGCGGCAGGGCCTCAGCATATTATGTATGCTGCGATTGACGCTGATAATAAGGGCAAAGCGCAATGAGAAAGGGCAGAACCACAACGTTTGGTCATATGCGACAATGGCTTAGGGCAGGCTTAGACTTGCACACGATGTGCCAACAGACAGCTCGAATCATGAGTGTGTTGTTTGTCGGGGGGCTATCAACGGGGGCCTACGCGCAAGGGTTGGATTTTCGCGTTGAAACCGGCGGGGTGACGTTTAGCAAAAATGATGTCAGCATCCCCGGAGATACCGGCACTCGCTTTGATATGACCGATTTAACCGGCCGAACCGCAACGCCTTACTTGCGTTTGTATGGCACGTATCAGTTCAATCCCCAGCACGCGGTACGCCTAACCTTTGCGCCTCTCTCTGTCGATGGTCGTGGCACGCTGTCAAAAAGCATCCAGTTTCAGGATCAGCGCTTTGCCGATGGGCAAGCGATTGACGCGGATTATCAATTCAATACCTATCGTGCGACATACCGCTGGACGTTTTACGATCAAGGCCCTTGGCAGTGGGGCGTCGGTGCCGCCGCCTTGGTGAGAGATGCTGAAATCACCCTCGCGCAAGGTGAAACAAAAGCAACGAAGTCCAACGTTGGCGTGGTGCCCTTGTTGCATGGGTATGGTCAATATCGTCTATCCGATCGCGCGGCGTTGATCTTGGATGTGGAAGGCGCGTGGTCACCCATGGGACGAGCGGTTGATGCGGCGCTGATGTTGGAGTATCACCTTGGCGATGGCTGGTATGGCGCTCTGGGGTATCGCACCCTAGAAGGTGGGGCTGACAACGATGAAGTCTATAACTTTTCTTGGCTTCACTATGGCCTAGCCAGCCTCCGGTACCGGTTTTAACTGCGAGGGAAGAAATGGAGATAGCGATCCAGCAAGGATGGCCGCTTGAGCAAGCACAACACGTCGCAGAGTTATATGAGCAGGCGTTTGGAATGAAGTTCGCACGGGCAATCCCTAATCAGGCAGCGCGCGTGGCTGTGTTGTCTCAGTGTTTTGTCCCAGACTTTTCGTTTGCCGCTATGCAAAACGGCAAGGTGGTGGGGTTAGCTGGGTTTCAAACCCAAGCCGGCGCATTGACACAGGGCATGGGCGCGAAACAGTTGATCGATAGTTTGGGGACCATCAAAGGCATTTGGGCCTGCGCGATATTGGCGCTGTTTGAGCGTAAAGCGGCACACAATGAATTGGTGATGGATGGCATTGCTGTTGATAGCGCGATACGAGGTCAGGGGATTGGTTCCCAATTACTGGATGCCATTCTCGATTATGCCCAAGCACATGGCTTTGAAAGCGTTCGATTAGATGTCATTGATAGCAACCCCAGAGCCCGCAAGCTTTATCAAGCCAAAGGCTTTGTCGCTACCAAAGAAGAGCGCTTTCCGCACCTAAAATGGTTAGTCGGCTTTTCAGGCGCCACCACCATGGTCAAGGCGCTGAACTAAAACAACAAGAGAGACAAGGATGTTTATTTCTCAATATCAATGAGATAGCCTAGTTCTATGATAGGAATAGGAACAAGCACATGGAATTAGTCGTCCCCACACTCAATCACCAAGCAGCCTTTACGCGCTTTTATGATGATTTTGCTCAGTTTGATCCCGAGAATGCCGATTACTATCGGCCGGGAAAAGATGATTTCGCCACTTACGTGACTCGGTTAACGGATGAGTCATTGGGTAAAAACCTTCGTAAAGGTTATGTGCCGTGTAGTCATTTTTGGCTGCTTGATGCTGAGCAACAAATCATTGGCGCGATTCGGATCCGCCATCACATCAATACGCCATTTCTATCTCAAGAAGCCGGACACATTGGTTACGATATTGCGCCGTCATATCGTGGACGTGGATATGGCAAGCAAATGTTAGCCTTAGCGCTGCCCAAGGCGAGCGAGCTAGGGATCACTCGCGCCCTAATTACCGCGAATGAAGACAATATGGCATCGCGCAAAGTAATTGAAGCTAATGGCGGCACGTTGGAAAACATCATTAATGGCGAAGTGTTCAATGAATCATTGGCGCGGTACTGGGTGGACATTAATGGATGATTCCCCGCGCGTGGACCAACTGGACAGTGACCGTCTGTTGCTGGTGGCGCCTAATATGGCCCATCAGCCTTTAATTTTAGAAGCCGTGTTGGAAAGCCAGCACACCCTTGCTCCTTTTATGGATTGGCTTCCGCACGCGCTGACCGAATCGAGCTCGATTGAAAACACCCAACAAGCGATTGATGACTTCGACATGTTTATTAATGAGCTACGCTACTCGATTTTTGAAAAGTCGACGGGGCAACTGGTGGGTGTGATCAGCTTAATGATCCGTAATATCGCGATTCCTTACTTTGAAATAGGCTATTGGCTGCGGAGCTCTAAAGAAGGCCTTGGCTATATGAGCGAAGCGGTGAGGACGCTAGAGCGGTATGCGTTTAATGACCTTAATGCCAAGCGTGTCGAAATCAAAACCGCCTACGAAAACACCCGCAGCCGCGCGGTAGCCGAGCGTTGTGGGTATCATCAAGAAGCGATGCTTACCAACGACCGTATCCTACCTAGCGGCACGATTTCTAGTACTGTGGTATACGCCAAAGTGGCGGAATGCAATAAGACTGAGTGAGTCAGTTAATCTCGCCTTTTTTTTCATCGTCACGTAAAGTAGCGCTTTTATTGGCTAGCGAGGCTAGTCGTGTACGTTGTGCGCCCAACCAAAACGTGAGAACGAGTATGCAAGAACAACCGAATAACCCACTTCACGGACTTAGCTTACAAACCATTTTAACGCGACTGGTAGAACACTATAGCTGGTCCGGTCTTTATCAGCGTATTCGTGTGAATTGCTTTCAGAATGACCCATCTATTAAATCATCGCTTAAATTTTTGCGCAAAACGCAGTGGGCGCGAGATAAGGTCGAAGGCTTGTATATTGATACCTTTTGCTAAGGGTAAAATCGATAACGCCGAGCGAATGTGCCTCGGCGTTTTTGTTTTTCACAAGATAACAACCATGTTTACTGAGATGCCGCTTGTCGCTGCTGGAAGCGCGTTGCGTGCTCGACTAAGCCCTTAAACAGCGCACGCTGACAGCCAAGGTAAAGCAAAAATTCTGGATGCCACTGTACGCCCAGTGTATAAGGGCGGTTGGGCGACTCTATCGCTTGTACAATACCATCTAAATCACGTGCGCTTACCGTTAAATCCTCGCCTAACGCGTTAATCGCTTGGTTGTGTAGGCTGTTTATTTTGCGTCTGCCTTGCCCCAATCGTTGCTGTATATGGCCGTTAACATCACGCAATATACACAAGGTTTTCATCGGGAATATTGTCCAGCGATGAGAAGTTTTCTTGCGCTGTTCGCGTAAGCTTTGGTGCAAGGTGCCGCCTAAACAGATGTTGAGAAGTTGCGCACCACGGCAAATGCCCAACAGCGGCTTTTGACTGGCTAAGGCGCTTTTGATTACTGCGCTCTCTAGTTCATCACGTTCGGGATCGTAGTTTGGTTTCACTTCGGGCTCAGCAGCATACAGCACAGGTTCAACATCGTGGCCGCCTGTGATCACCACACCGTGATAATCATCAGGCTTAAATATTGAACCTGGCCGCAACTGTAGGGGCTGCCCGCCATAAAGACGCACCGCGGTGGCAACGAAAAAACGCGGTAAGAAGGCACCTTTGTCGGGGCCGGTTATTGCGATAACGGGTCTACCCATAGCGTATTCACTTTCTCCGCCCAGTTATTGGTAATGCGTGATAATGGATCGTTTAAGTGAGCAAGATAAGCATCACAGCAAGCTGTCAGTCGTTTTGGATCTGCGGCAAGTTTCTCTACTTCTACCCAATCATTCCATGCCTCATGGATCCCCCATTGTGGACGACTTACTTTGCTATCCGGTAAACGATAGTGAAACGTGGGGCGCGCTTTTGTCAGGCCATCATTGAGCGCCTGATTCACTTGTTTCTCATCGAGGTGAGTGAAGAGTGGCAGCATATCTAGCGCACGATTACGCGTCGGATTATCAGCAAGGTAATCTGCAATCAAGGTGTCGCGATCGGGCCAATAATCGTGCGCGAGAACACGCGTGATATACGCTTTTGGAAACGGATCGACATAGCTTGTGAGACGACGGGATAAATCAATATCGGCACGTTTAATTAGCCAATCATACAAGCATAAAAATGCTTTCAGATGCGCATTAATGGTGTGAGCGGATAAGTCGGGCAGTTCGGGATTAAGCTGCATCCCAAATGCATAGACAGGGCTGTCCTCTGTGCCTTCTGCACCTTGTTGTCGCAGAAACTCAATCAGTCTATCGACGTCTTGAAGTCGATCAAGCGGAAGCGGTGGGCTGACTATTTCGACCGGTACGACCATTTTAGCTGCCCAAGCTAAAACTTCTTCCGCGGATTGGTCAATTTGATTGGCGAGAGTCTTCTCACTTCGATCGTTCCGTCCAAGGCGTTTTAGCTTGGCGTAATCAAGCTCTATGATCCAATCACCCGCATTGTCACCGGTTAGTTTTCGGTCGTAACGGCCGCCATGCTCAACCGTCAGGGATAAATGTTTTGCAACGAGCTGTGCAATGGTGTCTAGCTCCATACCACTCAATTCAAGTTCAACACCGACGCAGCGCGTTTTTCCCTCTGCATTGGTGGTATGAGGGGGTGTTTTTAACGGTAAAGGGGACGCATTCATCAATGGAGCCTCACTTATCGGATAAACATATGAAATACATGGGGGTCACGATGCGCTGATTAAAGGGAAAGCGCCTCGATTTGTTCGGGAATTAGCCTAAACAAATCGCAAATATAATGCTCTTTGGCTTTCATCAGCCAATACGATCTGCCGCCCAGCTTGTTAAAGCCATTCGTTTTACATCGGCAATGGCTTCATCTGGCAGTGAGCTTTTTATCCCAACTTGAATGGTGTCGTCATGATAAAGATAAAGCCGAGAGAGAAACTGCTCAAAAGGTAGCGACGCTTCGCCGTATTGTTCGCCTTTTCCTTGGGTGGAAACAACCACTTCATTCCCCCAATCTTGGCCACTGTCGTTATTCGGGTTATAAAAATAGACCCGCATTACGTTGTCTTGGTCGAATGCGACACGAATCAAAGTGACAGCGTGCCATCCAATGAATCGCCCCTGACTGCTTGTCACTGCAATTCCAACGGGTTGAGGATGAATGACAGGAATGTTGCCATTGTATAAAGGATGATAGCTACGATAAAAACGCTCGATAAAGCAATCGAAATCTTTGAGTAGGCCTGTTTTAACGTCAACCGCAATCATAAATTCGCGCCCGACATACCAGCCGTGAAATTCGGGGTTTATCCATTTGTGGGGATCTTGCTCTCGACTGACGCAGCAACGGCCCATTTCAATATAAAGCTTGTCGAGATGAGGGACGAGGACCACGGACACGGGATCGGTGTCAAACGGCAATGCTGTGCTTAGGCCTTGTAGCAACGTGTGTGAGTCCAATGTTTTACCTTCAAAGTGCATGCGTAAGCTTGTATTACAGGCGACTTGAACGATGCAGTTGAGTAGATAATCGGGATCATTATAGGCCCACATTGAGATGGCTCGAGCAGATTGGCAAGTTGGATTGTTTCCTTGTGCCACACCAAGCGGTTGACCAAGCACTGACATCACGCCTGCAAGAAGATGTACCCGCGCCGGCAGTTGATCGCCAAACGCGAGGGTTWGGCTGGCGGCAACATCCGGATGTAAATTTAAATAAATTTGCCGCCATAGACTCGGTGCGACGGGCGCGTCAAACAATACCCCACGCTCAAGCAGCATCGCCAGCCCATAGACTGCTTGTGCGGTCTGCGGATAGACAGCTTCTTGAATCAATGTGTGGACCAATTGACGATAGGTCACGAGACAATCTACCCCTGTATTACTGAGCCCTAGCGCGGTGGGGAGTATGTCACTGCCTTGGTTGTCGAGTAGCCAGCGTAAGAAGGTGGCGTGATAGTCAGACGCCAAGCCGACATCGTGCATCGCGCGTGCAAAGCCCATCGCCTCCTGTTGGAGGGAGTTGTTATCCATGGCGTTTAGTCGTTGGCAATAGGCATCGAGCCCCGGATCGTCATAGCAACCTTGAGTCGGGCCATATAGGGCGCTTACCAGACGGTCAATCCCGAGTTTTGCTTCACCAAGGTTGACTTGCTCTTGAGACACGAGAATGGATATCTGGGTGATCATCGCTTTTATCGGATTGACCTGAATAGGGCGTTGGGCGAGAACGCGCCAGACTTCATCAACTAACTCACTAAGAATGGTTTCGTAGCCTAAATGCGTGAGAAGAAACCGGTATAGTGAACTGATAGCGGGTGCCATCTCACCAAGGCGGATACGATTAGTTTCGTCGGTGATCCCCATGATGAGTGACAAATTAAGACTGAGTACTTTGGCAAGAAACTGATGAGCCTCTTGGGCTGAGAAAGTCGAAGGGGGGCTCTTACCCTCAACAATAGCTAGCATTCTTAATTGGCTGAGGCAATCTAGTAGAACGGTGGCTTTGTCCGCATGTGCGAGTGTTGCCGGCACTAAATTGGGTAATAGGTATTCTGGGTGATCCCAGTCTGTACCTTCAAAGAGACCGGCTGCATTGAGCGTATGGATACGCGTATATAGAGCGCTAATGCCGTCCTCTTGCGTCAGGACTTGCTCACAGATATCAATCACGTGAAACTGGCAGCTTGGTTTATCAATTGAACTTGCCTGATCAAGCTGCACCACAGCATGATCAAGGTTTTTTAGTAAGCTCGACATATCAATGATGTTCTTTCCTGCGCTGTATCAGTGGCGCTTGCCAGCCCATGGATAGGCATGTGTTAACTACCTTCACCTGGGTTGGTCGTCAGCCTACAACGTCCTTTTGTGCCTGATTATAGTCAAACTACTATTACACACTTCAGAGAAAATAGTAACCATAAGCCCCCTTGACCACTATCGCTACTGGCGCAAAGCTTGTAACTTAAGGGTGAAAATTCAACAGTTTTAACAACAAAACAAAAAATAACATCATTCAGGGAGTGAAGTATGACGAAGCAGGTCGTGGTGTTAGGGGCCGGAATGGTCGGTGTATCCGTGGCTTGGCATTTACTTAAACGAGGGTATGCCGTCACCTTGATCGATCGCGTGCCTCCAGGGCAAGAAACATCGTTTGGCAATGCAGGCATTATTCAACGTGAAGCCGTTCGGCCCTATGCCTTTCCGCGTGATCTCACCACTTTGCTGCGGGTGTTGCCGAACCGTGCGGTGGATATTCGCTATCGTCCTAGCAGTGTGATTCGAGCGGCTCGCGCGTTATTGCAATATTGGCATTACTCCAGTGATAAGCATTATCGAAAGCTTGTCCCTGAATACGCAGCCTTGATAATGCAATCACTCGATACGCATGATGAGATGATACGGTCTGCGGGGGCGGAAGCGTTAATTCGCAAAGCCGGTTACCTTAAACTGTTCCGTACCCAAAAAGCGCTTGATGAAGAACTGACAAAAACAGCGTCTGACAGCACGCTATTCGGTGTTGAGTTTGATGTGTTAAACCGTCAACAGCTTGCACAGCGAGAGCCGAGTTTGTCTCCGTCTATGGTGGGGGCGATTCATTGGAAGCAGCCTTGGACCGTCACCGATCCCGGCGCCCTGGTCGAAGCTTACGCCGCGGATGTAAAATGCAAAGGAGGAGCCATTAAACATGCTTCGTTAACAGGCTTAACACGGCAAGGCTCGGGATGGCTCATTCAAACCATCAAAGAAAGCCTACACGCTGACCAGGTGGTGATGGCGATGGGGCCTTGGTCATCGTATTGGTTGGATCAACTGGGAATTCAGGTGCCTTTGTTTACTAAACGCGGCTACCACATGCACTATGCATGTAATAAAAAAGTACCACTGAATCATTGGCTTATGGATGCGGAAATCGGGTACCTCTTGGCGCCGATGCGCGCTGGTGTTCGCCTGACGACAGGCGCGGAACTGACAGCAGTGGATGCGCCGGTTAATGAGAGCCAACTTAATGCCGCTGAACAGGTCGCGCGTTCGCTTTATCCGCTTGGTGAACGTCTTGATGCATCCCCTTGGAAAGGTGGGCGTCCTTGTCTACCCGATATGAAGCCCATGATCGGCCCGGCGCCAGACCAAAAGGGGTTGTGGTTGGCATGCGGTCATGGTCATCAAGGTTTTACCTTGGGCCCTGTGACCGGAAAATTGTTGGGACAAATGATAGATGAGGAGCACACGGATATTGATATGCATCCGTATCGTGTCGATCGCTTTTAGTGGTCGGCTGCTGAGTTTGTCATCATTCCCACGCTATGAGGGATCGAAAACGCTTAAGTCGACGTAAACCCGTTTGCTTTACAGGCTGATACTGTAAGACAATGAATAGCTTGGCGAATCCTTTTTTGAGTGACAATGACGATAAATAGGGCTCAGCCATTGATGTGACGTGAACGTTTAGATAGGACCACTGATGCACCAGGCGTTTTTCTCCAAAACTAAGCCCGCCATTGTCGTGCGCGGCCCAGAAGACCAGTCATTTATCGCGCTACTCGAAGCTCGGCTGCGAGATCACGGCTGCGATGTGACTGTGATTGGCCCTGATGATCCAATGCCCGATTGGGATGCTGTGCAATTGATTAGCTGGGTGCCTGAGGGAGAGGCGCAAATGACAACCTTGCGCTGGTTGAGCGAGCAGTGCCCGTTTATTGCTTTAATGGCAAGTCAAGCGGCGGCTGATCGCGTGGCCGCGCTGAATGCCGGGGCGGAAGATGTGCTATCTGCCCCTATTGATATTGATGAGTGTATGCTGCGCACCGCGATTGCGATGCATCGCCGCCATGCGATGGTGGTGATCAAAGAGTCATCAGGCCAGCTGCAAGTTGATAATCTCTGGATGCACCAAGACACACACCAAGTCAGAGTGGATGACCAGTCGGTCAAATTAACACCCATACAATTCGAACTCTTGTGGCTTCTTGCGCAGCATAAAGATACTACGTTGAGTAAGTCACTCCTTTATCGTCAGGTGCTTAAAAAAACGTTTACGCCTGATGATCGCAGCCTCGATATGCATTTAAGCCGTGTTCGGAAAAAACTCGCTGACGCTGGACTGCCGCCTGAGCGCTTGCAAACCGACCACGGCAAAGGCTATTGCTTTATTTAATGGCGTTTAAGCTGAGCGTGAGACAGCGCAAGTCGCCAGCGACCAGGATGGGGTAAGCGAGGCAACAGCAAGCCGGCAACAACAATCGCAATCCCTAATACTTGGATTTGGCTGACCGCTTGTCCCATCAAGAACGCGGTGAGTACTGCAAACACCGGTACAAAGTTAAAGAATAGGGCAGCATTGGCTGAGCCAAGGTGGCGTACACCGTTAAGCCAGAGCAAATAGCCCGCGACGGTGCCTAGCACACCGATATAAAGTAACTCTGAAACCGTGATTGGGCTGGCGGTTATCACCTCACCAAAGGGATGTACATTAGGTGTCATCGCACACATCACGCCGATGACCGTGGCGCCACTGAGCATACCCAAAAAGGTATAGGGGATGACAGGCATCCAACGACCAATCCCTTGGCTGAAAAAGGTATAGGCACTCCACGCGAACATGCCGGTGAAAATCATCTGATCGCCTTGATTAAAGTTGAGGTTGCGTAAAACATCCCACTGTCCGTCGGTGATCACCAATAATACCCCCGATAAACTGACCACCAAACTGAAAACTTGCCCTTTGCGCGGAAGTGCGCGTATTGCTACGCAGGCAATGAAAGAGGTGACTAACGGGCTGAGCGCCATAATTAATGAGCCGTTGGTGGCTTGGGTATATTCAAGCCCGGTAAACAAGCAAAGATTTAACCCTCCAATGCCTACAGCACTGACGGTAGTTGCCCATAGCCATTGTTTGCCACTGAGAGGGGGGATCTTGGCTCGGGTTGCTTTGAGATACAGACCCAGACAAATGGCCGCGATCCCAAATCGCCAAAAAACAAGCGTGAGTGCACTGACCTCATTCAAAGCATCCTTACCGATGGGAAAGGTGCTGCCCCAAAAAAACGCACATAAAATGAGTAGGGCGATGGCTTTCCAAATCGACGTTGTATTCATATCAATACCTGACTTATTAAACGATGTGCGCTAGTGTATAAGTTTCAAAATTTGAATAAACCGGCAATATCAGAACGGTAAATGCCAATAATGAAACTTAACTATTCGCTAGACGATTTACGTTACTTTTGTACTGTTGCCCAGTTAGGCAGCTTTAAAGCCGCAGCGCAACAGCTGTCGATGCCTCAATCGACCTTAAGCCGGCGAATTCGTCAACTTGAGCAGGATCTGGCCTTGCGGTTACTCAACCGTGATGCCCATCGTATCTCGCTCACGCAAACGGGTCATCGCTATTTCGAACGCGCTGCGAGTCTTTTTGATGAACTGAACGCGGTCAGTGATGAACTCTTGAGCGAAAAGCAGCATCCTAAAGGTAAGATCCGTGTTAGCGCCCCTATTAATGCCGGTAAACAGTTTTTACGCGCTGTTTTGTTTGATTTTATGCGCGCCTACCCAGAGATTCAGCTTGATCTGAGTTTTTCTAACACACTGGTTGATATTGAAGGCGAAGGGATGGATGTGGTGTTTCGGGTCGGTAATCCGGTCGTGGAAGATTGGATCGCACGGCCATTAACCGATATTCACTTTATTGTCTGCGCGAGTCCAGGTAGTGATTATGGTCAGCTTCAATCACCAAAAGAGCTGGTGGGCAAACCTGTCGTGCTGTGTCACCCAATGACCGTTTGGCAGCTAGAGCACGACACAACCGGTGACGCTTATGACTATCAAGCCACGACGGGTATTCGGGCTGAAGTTGACGAAATTCAAATGCTGACCCATGCCGTGCAGGCAGGCTTTGGGATGGGCTACATTCCTGACTACTCCGCATTACCGTTGATTGAACAAGGAGCGCTACAACGGGTGTTGCCATCATGGCGGAGCCAAGCACGAACGCTGTTTTTGTTGTATCGCGATCGGGAGCACGTGCCGCTGCGGGTGCGGTTGCTGGTGGAGTTCGTGCTCGCGCGGTTTGTTGGATAATGAAATCAGGCCACAGTGTTTTGCGCTGTGGCCTGATGTGGGAAGGTTAGGCGTCGTGGTTTGTTTCCGTTGACACCATATGTTCAGTTGGCGTCGACGTAATCGCTTTGGCTAAGAACAAGTACATCGCGGGTACCACGAACAGGGTAAACAAGGTGCCCAGTGTCATCCCACTGGCAATCACTAACCCCATGGCAAAACGCGCGCCTGCACCGGCTCCTGAGGCAATCAAGAGCGGGATCATGGCGAGAACCGTCGCGGCCGTTGTCATCAAGATAGGGCGTAAACGGATCGCTGTCGCTTCTTCAATCGCCTCGCGTTTCGTGCGCCCATCTTGCTGTAACTGATTGGCGAACTCGACGATTAAGATACCATGTTTTGCAATTAGCCCCACCAAAGTGAGCAAACCGACCTGGGTATAGATATTCAGCGTGGTAAAACCAAGGCTGATAAATATCAATGCCCCACACACACTCATGGGGACCGTGACCAAAATAATGATCGCGTTTTTAAACGACTCAAACTGCGCCGCCAAGATTAAGAAAATCACCACCAGGGCAAAGAAGAAGGTGACGACCAGTTGTTGGCCTTCGCTCATAAATTGCCGCGATTGCCCTGCATAATCGACACTGAACCCAGCTGGTAATTCGGTTGCGGCGATCTCTTGTAATACACCTAGCGCTTCGCCTAAGGGGACACCTGGACGTGGGACGCCCGAGATTTTAACCGCATTGAGTTGTTGAAAGCCTCGCAGCGCTTGTGGCTGAACGCTTTCTTCCAAGGTCACTAAGGTCGAAAGTTGGATCAGCTCACCTTCTTGGTTGCGGGTATAAAACTGACGCAGTTGATCTGGCGTAAGACGCTCACTACGCGCGACTTGTGGGATTACACGGTATGAGCGGTTATCCAGTGAAAACCGTCCAGCGTCAGCGCCGGATAACAGTGAGCCCATGTCGGCCGCGAGCTGTTGCATGCTCACACCCATCAAGGCGGCCTTTTCACGGTCGATGTTGACCGTTTGCTTTGGACGGTCGATACTTAAATCGGTATCCACAAAGATAAATCGCCCACTTTGCATCGCTTTACCAACGATATTATTAGCGACTTCATTGATGGCTTCATAAGGCTGGGTTGAGCCAATAATAAACTCGACCGGAGTCCCTCCGCCTGGAGACGGTAATGAAGGTGGCACCAATGCAAAGCTACTTAAGCCTGGCTGGCTCTCCATAAAGGGCTGAATCTCGTTTTCTAAGATGGCTTGGGTACTGCGCTCACGCTCATCCCAAGGGGCAAGCACAATACCAGCAATGGCATTATTGGTGCCGCCTGAGCCATTAATAATAAAGACATTATCAATTTCTGGCACATCATCAATGAGCCGGTTTAACTCGTCTGTGCTGGCAGATAGCGCGTCCAGTGTGGTTTGGCTATCGGCCTCCAAAATAGAGAAGACGAACCCTTGATCCTCTGCCGGTTCTAATTCAGAGGGGCTGGTGATAAACAAAAAGTAGCAGGATACCAACACAATTGCGCCAAAAGTAAGCACAACGCCGTTAGTATTTAGCAAACTATGTAGGGTACGTTTATAGCGACGGTATAAACGATCAAATTGTTTATCTAACCAATGTTCAAGAGAATTCTCTTTCGCCGCTTTATCGGCTTGATAAGGTTTGAGTACATAGGCACACATCATCGGTGAAAGTGTTAGTGCGACCACTCCCGACAAAATCACCGAGGCGGCGAGGGTAAACGCAAATTCGACAAACAAGACACCGGTTAACCCCCCGACAAAGCCAATGGGCAAGAATACCGCGACGAGCGTCGTCGACATGGTAATAATCGGCCAAGCTAGCTCACGCGCCCCCTCAATAGCGGCCTCTGTTCGACTCTTTCCTTCTTCAATATGGCGGTGGACATTCTCCAGCATGATAATCGCATCATCGACCACCACGCCAATCGCGAGAACCATTGCCAACAAGGTGAGCAGGTTGATGGAAAAGCCTAATAGAAACATCAAGAAGAAGGTGCCGATTAATGACACCGGAATGGCGACCGCCGGAATAATCACCGAGCGCAATGATCCTAAAAAGCCATAAATAACGAAGACCACAATCGCTAGGGCGAGAATAATCGATATCACCACCTCATCAATGGCATTATCAATATACTCGGTGGAATCATAAGCGATATAGGCTGATAAGCCTTGCGGTAGTTGGGGGATAATATCCGCGTCCCAAACCTCATTGACTGATTCAATAACATCAAGGGCATTGGCATCCGGGGACACTTCAATGCCGATAAAGGTGGCATCTAATCCGTTAAAGTTAACGGACGTTTGATAACTTTCTGCACCTAATTCAACCGTCGCGACATCCTCTAAACGTACTACCGATTGGCCATCGCTGCTGATCACCAGATCTTCAAATTGTCTGACGTCATGAATGTCTGTGGCAGCGTTTAAATCTATCGCGACATCTTGGCCTTTGGTGCGTCCAAGCGTTGCCAGAACATTATTATTGCGCAGTGCAGCAACGACATCCGTGCCGGTAAGATCGTATGCAGCGAGCTTGACCGAATCGAGCCAAACCCGCATCGCAAAGCTGCTAGCACCGAGTACATTGGCGCGTTGTACGCCGGGAATCGTAGAAAGTTGCGGCTCAACCACACGCACCAAGTAGTCGGTAATTTGGTTATCACTGAGTACCTCAGAGTAAAAGGCGAGATACATCGCCGCCACGGTTTCACCGACTTGCAAGGTGACCACGGGTTCACGCGCATCTTCAGGCAGCTCAGACCGTACCTTGTTGACCTGTGCGGCAATTTGCGTGAGTGCTTCATTAGGGTCGTAATCAAGACGCAAATAGGCCTCGATAGTGCTGACGCCTGCCGTCGACGTCGAAACCAAGTAATCAATCCCTTCTGATGCGGCAATTTCACGCTCCAGCGGTGTGGTAATAAATCCTTGAATCAAATCGGCATCTGCACCGATATAGGTGGTCGACACGCTGATAACCGCATTCTTAATTTCCGGGAACTGGCGCACATTCATGTCGGTGATGGCGCGTAAACCTAGCAAGATAATGAACAGGCTAACGACGGACGCTAATACGGGTTTCCTGATAAATACGTCGGTAAATCGCATCGAATAGCTCCTATTGATTCACAACGTTGGGATCAAGATCTTCGCTGGGCTGAACACGCGGATTATCACTGATCTTCACGTTACTGCCGTTGCGCAGCTTGAGCAGTCCGGAAGTCACGATGCGATCGCCGCTTTCCAGGCCATCCTCTATCACAATCATGTCACCGCGGCGTGCGCCGGTTTGAACAAAACGCTGTTGCACCGTCAGTGCATCATCTTGTTCTTGGATCACGAAAACGGCGTTGCCATAGGGGTTAAATTGAATCGCGGTTTGTGGCGCGAGTAAAACATTTTGCGTTTCTTCACCTTGATCAAGACTCACGCGTGCAAACATGCCCGAGCGTAAAATGGCGTCTGGATTGTCAAAGGTGGCCTGAATGTCGACACTGCGGCTCGATTGGGTAACGACAGGAGAAATAGCGGTGACTGTGCCAGTAAACGTTTGTTCAGGTCGCGCCGTAATAGTCGCTGAGACTGTTTGGCCATCTTGCAGGGTACTAAGCTGTTGCTCGGGCAGGGTAAAATTAAGATGAATCGGATTCACTGAGGTCAGGGTTGCGACCACTGAACCTGGAGCAATTAATTGACCAAGACTGACTTTACGGATGCCAATAATGCCATCGAAAGGGGCGGTTAGCGACTTTTGTGCAATGCGCGCTTGTTGGCTATCAACTGCTGCATTTGCTTGTTTAGCCTCACTTTCTTTACGTTTGAGTTCCGACTCTGATACGTTTTTGTCTCTGTAAAGGCGTTGGTAACGTCGCATCTCTAATTGTGCTAGTTCAGCCACAGATTCGAGTCGGCGCAACTCTGCTTGATCAACACTGGCATCGAGTGTCAGCAGCCGTTGCCCTTTTTTTACTGGGGTCGCATTATCAAAGAAAATATCATCGACAATGCCGTTTGCTTCGGTGGTCAACTGGGTTTCATTAATCGCGGCAAAACTACCAATGGTAGTTTGTTGTTCACGCCATGGGTGCGTCGACACTGTGGTGGCTGTGACAGTCGCCGTCGGGGCAGGCATATTGTCAAAAAATTGATTCATAAAATGATCACCTACCATTTTGTAGGCAAAAATCCCACCAAATACGAGCGCACACGCGACTAACATCAGAATTAAACGCTTTGTCATAAAAAGTCCCTGAAAAAAATCCATCACCGACCGTGGTCAGCGCATAAAACGCAAACGCAAAAAGGTAGGCTTACCTTACAACGGTACGTCGAATTGACTAATACAAACCATATCACTGTTTGGTTCATTGGTTGGGAGTAAATTGATGATTTTGTGGAGCTGTTCAGGCTAGAGTCATAAACCTAAACGAATGAGGAGAAAGCGGATGCTACTCAACGCAAATAGCAACGTGGATGAAGCGACATTGCGTGCGATTGCCCATATGCCGACGCTTAGTCTACCTGTACTGATGGACGCTCATTTTTGCACTAAGTTAACAGATACTGATTTTATGAGGATCGCGGTACGCCTTGCAGAAAAAAGTGCACAAGAAGGCGGCTGTCCCATTGGCGCGGTGATTATTGATAATCACACGCGCCAAATTGTGGGTAAGGGATACAACACGCTGGTGCAAGAAAACCATCCTTATAATCACGGCGAAACAGCTGCAATGCGTGACGCTGGGAGAATCGATTTTAGCCAAACGACCTTATTCACCAGTTTAAGCCCTTGCGATGTTTGCGCCACATTAATCTTTATGCGTGGTTTCGCGCGAGTGGTGGTCGGCGATGTGACCAGTGCGAGCGGTAACGAGACGATGCTGCAAGAGAAAGGCGTGACGATCGATGTGCTAGAAGATCCGCTGGGCATTGCGCTGTATCAGCAATTTAGAACCGAGCACCCCGAACAAGAGTTAGAAGATTGGCAAGGTGTGAGTGCGGTGAACGCAAAGAAATAAGAATTTTGATAAGAGTAGCCTACGAGGATTGGCTGGGCCTTTTTGTGTTGTCGCCGCCATATCGACTTAAGTTGAATAGCGCATGCTCGATGACATGCTAACGTGATCTAGTTATCTAGACACAGTCAGCAAGGAGTGCGTTATGTCATCTAATAATATCTACGATCTTGGCTTGGACAAAAGTCCAGCCAATTATCAAACACTGAGCCCGCTTTCTTTCCTTGAGCGGGCCGCCAGCGTCTATCCAGATTATCCGGCCAGCGTTCATGGCCATTTATGTTGGAGTTGGCAGCAAGTCGATCAGCGTTGTCGTCAATTTGCGTCGGCATTGACTCAAGCCGGCATTGGGCTGGGTGATACGGTATCGGTGATGGCCCCCAATCTTCCCGAAGTCTTTGAGTTGCATTTTAGTGTGCCGATGACAGGCGCCGTACTCAATACCATTAATACTCGGTTAGAAGCGGAAACCGTCGCCTTTATCCTTGAACACGCGGAAAGCAAAGTGTTTATCGTCGACAAGGAAATGACGGAAGTGGCTAAGCGGGCGTTGAAGATGATTAAACACCGTCCGTTAGTGATTGCGATTGATGATCCCTTGTATCCGCATGGCGAATGCATCAGTGAAACTACCTACGAGACGTTTTTAGCAAAAGGGGATGGTGATTATCAGTACGCATTGCCAGACGATGAATGGCAAGCCATTTCTCTTAATTATACATCGGGCACCACGGGCAATCCCAAAGGGGTGGTGTATCATCACCGTGGCGCCCATCTGAATGCCGTGAGTAATGTGCTGTCTTGGAACATGGATTCCCATCCAGTGTATCTTTGGACGCTACCCATGTTCCACTGTAATGGTTGGTGTTTCCCATGGACGGTGGCCGCAACGGCGGGGGTGAGTGTCAGCCTACGGCATGTGCGGGCCGAGCCTATCTTTGATGCGATAAAAACCCATAAAGTCACCCATTTCTGCGGTGCGCCCATTGTCCTTAATATGATCAACAGTGCTGATCCGGCGTTAAAATCTGGCATTAAGCATACCATCAAGGTCATGACCGCAGGTGCCGCGCCACCGGCCTCTGTGATTGAGGGCATGGAAGCGATGGGCATTGCTGTGACCCATGTTTATGGGCTCACCGAAACCTACGGTCCTTGCGTGGTGTGTGATTGGCAGCATCATTGGGATCACCTCTCCCAACAAGAAAAAGCGCGGATGAAAGCGCGCCAAGGCGTACGCGCGCCGATGCAAGGGGATCTGATGGTCGCTGATCCGGTGACGTTTAAACCGGTTGCAAAAGATGGTGGCACACTCGGCGAGATTTTTGTCCGCGGTAACATCGTAATGAAAGGCTACTTAAAGAACCCCAGCGCGACGGAAGATGCCATGAGTAACGGCTGGTTTAGAACGGGCGATTTAGCGGTGTGGCATGCCGATAATTACATTGAAATCAAAGATAGACTGAAAGATATCATTATTAGTGGTGGAGAGAATATTTCCAGCATTGAAATTGAAGATGTCTTGTATCGTCACCCCGAGATTGATGAAGTCGCGGTGATAGCGATGCCCGATGAAAAATGGGGTGAGGTTCCCTGTGCGTTTGTCAAAACGACCGAAGCATCAGCCGTGACCGAAGCAGACATTATTGCTTTCTGTCGTGACCAAATGGCGCACTTTAAAGCGCCTAAAAAAGTGATCTTTACAACACTCCCAAAAACGTCGACAGGGAAAGTGCAAAAATATGTACTGCGTCGTAACGTGAGTGAAAAGTCAGTGTAATAAAAAAGCGGTGGCGTCATCCCGTCACCGCTTATTAAATCACGTTCAGGCCGTCAGTTGGGCGAGTTATCGCCTAACATCTGGCAAACCTATAGCTGCTTGAGTACGGCCTCAGCACTGGAAACGTCAAAGCTTTTCGGCGGCTCAACATTAAGCTGGGTGACGGTGCCATTTTCAATGATCATGGCATAGCGCTGTGAGCGAATACCGCCAAACTTACCTGAATCCATTTCTAGTCCTAGCGCCTTGGTAAAGCTTGCATCACCGTCGGCCAGCATATGAATCTGATTGGCATTTTGTGCCTCGCCCCAAGCCTGCATCACAAAGGCATCGTTAACGGATACGCAGGCAATCATATCCACACCTTTTTCTTTCATTTTATCGGCATTGACGACAAAACCCGGTAAATGGGATTCCGAACACGTCGGGGTAAACGCACCGGGTACCGCGAAAAGGACCACTTTTTTGTCGGCAAACAGAGCAGGAATGTCATGGGTTTGCATGCCATCAGCGGTGAGTTCGCTGAGCGTAGCGCTGGGTAGAGGTTGTCCTTGCTGAATCATGATGACTCCTTTAATCGTTGTATTATATTTCAATCACAGCATAACACGCGTAAACGTTAGCAAACACATCAGTGCCTATTCGAATTACCTTACAGACTGAGCCTGTTTATCACCGGATGCTTGGAGTAAACTATTCTCAATTCCATTGTATTCAATCAAATGATGCTTATGTCTTCTAATCACTCTTTTGCCAATGTTCACCAGGCTTACCACGCCCATGTCTACTACGAAGCCGACACCGAAGCGCAGGCGGATGTTATCTATCAATCGGCCGCTGCATCGTCACTGCCCATCGACCTTGGCCGTTTTCATCGCAAATGCGTCGGTCCACACCCAAAGTGGAGTTTTCAGATCGCCTTTGACAACGCCGCGTTCGATGAGGTGATGGCATGGCTTGAAGCGCATCGGGGCGATTTAACCGTCTTTTTGCATGGCGTGACGGGCGATGATTACATTGATCATACCGATCATGTGGGTTGGTTAGGGAAGTCAGTGGCACTCAACCTTGATATATTTAAGCCCAAGTCATGACCACGTATATCAACTATCCTGCGCTACTGATTTGGCAAGGGGATGACGAACTATCATACGCGCCAGACTCGGCGTCGCTCGGTCGACTGAGTGAAAACCTGATCACGGAAGACGATCGGTTGGTTGATAGCCAAGGCGTTTGCTGGTTGAGTCAAGACGGTGGTCAGCATTGGCAGCCAAGCGGGCAGACCATGCCGCTTGTTCAGCTCGTGACACATATCCAAGCGCATTATGCGCAGCTGGGTCAATGCTGTGTGGGAAAAATGCAATTTAAAGATAGGGCCGCCGCCATGGCTAGTTTGGCGGTGCACTAGATTCGTGCCATCCGGCAAGGAGTGATTGATGAGATTAAGATTAGGGTTCGTGTTTCTGTTATCGACGATGTTAACCGGCTGCCTTGGTATGCCTAAAGATGTGACGCCGGTAACCAATTTTGACCTCAACCGTTATTTGGGAACATGGCACGAAGTGGCAAGACTTGATCACTCGTTTGAGCGCGGCTTATCCGATGTGACGGCAACTTACTCGTTGCGTGAAGACGGTGGCGTCAAAGTAATCAACCGAGGCTTTAGCCGCGAAGAGGGCAAATGGCAAGAAGCAGAGGGTAAAGCGTACTTCGTTGAAAATGATAAGACGGCGTATCTGAAGGTTTCGTTCTTTGGGCCTTTCTATGGTTCTTATGTAGTGTTTGAGTTAGATGATGACTACCAGTATGCCTTTATTTCAGGTCCTGATCATGACTATCTTTGGCTGCTCTCTCGCACGCCGACCGTACCTGAGTCTGTCAAAGAACGTTTTATCTCTGAAGCCAAACAGCGAGGCTTTGCCACGGAAGAACTGATTTTTGTTGACCACGCCCGTACTGATCCTAAGCAGCCAGTTTCGAGTGATTAAACTGGATAATCTGATGGCGACAAACAATCTTCTGAAGACTAAAAAGAGATTAATAATGCGAAAAACCGATAAAAAATACGACAATGCTATCCGCGAAGCACTGACTGAGGTGTGTGAGCAGACCATGAAACAGGTCGATGGTTTTGAATGGCTAACGCATGAAGTGAATTATCAACGTTTTCCGCAAAGTGTGATGATCCGTTTGATGTTTACGGATCGGCAAAAGATCGCAGATTTTAAAAACAGTCATGAATACAATGTGGCGTTGGTGGCGATCCAATCACGCTTATCAGCGGCAGGGATCTTACTGAAAAATATAGCAAACCATGTGCAACTTAACACCGCGTAGTTACCCAAAGATGTAAGCTAGAATCAACACCACGGAGGAAGTATGGAAGCAAGGATTAGCATCATTACATTGGGAGTTGCCGATTTATCACGTTCGTATGAATTTTATCGCCAACTAGGGTTTCCGACCCATAATCACCCCGAAGAAGGGATAGTGTTTTTTAGTACAGCGGGAACGCGTTTAGCGTTATATGCAATCGACGCTTTAGCCGATGACATAAAGTCCGGAATGCCTGTTAGTGACGCTGGTTTCAGTGGGATCACGCTTGCGCATAACACGCGTTCAAAAGAAGAGGTCGATGAGGTGCTTGCGCTGGCTAAAGAATGCGGCGGTCGAATTGTCAAACCTGCTCAAGATGTTTTTTGGGGCGGCTATAGTGGTTACTTTGCTGACCCTGACAACTATTTGTGGGAAGTTGCCTATGGAGAGGCTTGGCAGTTTGATGACAATGGTAGCTTAGTGTTGGACTAAACATACTCTTAGTGTTGGACAAAACATACATTGTGATGCAAACGTTTGAACGAACACTGGCTCAGTTGATTGCAGCATCTGTGTGAGCGAAACTCAAAAAGAAAAAGGCGCTTTATGGCGCCTTTTTACGTTGTGAGAAGCGAGCGAGTCATTTATGCCGTTGCTAGCGTCTGCGCTTGACGGTTGGCATGCCAGACTAAACCAAAGCCGATAATCACCACCGCGCAGGTTGATAGCATCACGGTCGTGACCGCGAACAATCCTGAGGCGGCAAACGCAGAGACCAAGGCGCTCGCGACAAAGCAGATAATCATCTGTAAGAAGTTGAGCAGGCCCGCCGCTGTCGCGCTACATGATTTAAAATCTTCTAAGGCTCGGTTTACCACGAGTGGATAAATGGCACCATTGGCCGCTGCCAAAAAGCAGAATGGCCCCAAGATTGCCCAAATATTAGTGACATCAGTGCGCCAGCTAATTAAAAAGATCACCACCACACTGGCGACAAACAGTTTCAGTAACCAAGGAAGGATGCTGTGATCTTTGAGTTTATTCAGTGCATAACGACAGGCATATCCGCCGACAACAAACGCGATTGTTTGTGGAATATAGCTCAGGCCAATATCGGATTCTGTGTAGCCCATCGCTGACATGATAAACGGCGATCCAGTCAAATAGGCAAAGAAAGCGGCCGAGCAACCAGCAAAGATAAGCATATTTCCGATGAACTTTTTTGATTTAAAAACTTGCTGATAATCAGTCTTCAGTTTATCAATAATTTTAGTATCTTGTGCTGGCTTAGTTAAGCTTTCTTTCTCTCGTAGAGTCAGTGCAATAAAAACGACCCCTAGGGCAACTAAAACCACAAAAATACTGCGCCAATCAAAATGCTGAAGTAAATAGGCGCCCAGTAGAGGCGCTAATGCCGGCGATAGCGCAACGAGCGGCATAATGGTCGCGAACATTTTTTGCCCCAACTTGCCTTCGTAGCGATCAATCACCACCGCTTGCCAAATCACAATCGCGCTGCACGCGCCCAACGCTTGAACAAGGCGCGCACCGAGTAACAGATAAATATTATCTGCAAACAGACATACCACGGTCGCAACGCTATAGAGACTTAAGCCAATTAACAGTGCAGGTTTACGGCCAATGCGGTCGGAAAGGGGGCCATAAACGAGTTGACCACAGGCCATACCAAGCAAAAAGATACTCAAGGTTAAACCGATATTCGCCGACGATGTCGCAAAATCGATTTGCATGGCCTCAAAAGCGGGCAAATACATGTCGGTGGCTAAGAAACCCAGCATACTGAGCCCTGCAAGCCAAAACAGCGTGATAAATGGCACTTGTTTGTTCATTTTTTATCTCTTGATACAAAGATTAATGTAACGAGCAGTTTATGACTAACAATCCATGCTGTGAAACGGTATGATTTGAACATACCTTTCAAAAAATTTGATGTGAATGTTTTCTTACCAAGATTTTCAGGTGATTGAGGTGGTCGCGCGCCGAGGCAGCTTTTCAGGCGCGGCCGCAGAGCTCCATAAAGTACCTAGTGCGGTGAGCTATACAGTGCGGCAAATAGAGGACAAATTGGCGGTGGTACTGTTCGAACGTCTTCATCGCCAAGTAAAGCTGACGCCTGCTGGGGAATACTTTGTTGAACAATCACGCGAAATGCTGAAAGCGATGGCTAATATTCGTCAACAAACACAACGGGTTGCTAATGGATGGGCGCAAAGTGTCTCACTTGCACTCGACAATGTGGTGCGTGAAGACAGTGTCAACACACTCGTGCGCGACTTCTATGATGCGTTTCCTGATGTGGAACTGTTACTGACCATGGAAGTGTTCAATGGCGTATGGGATGCACTTGCCGATGATCGAGCAGATATCGCGATTGGTGCGACCGCCGCAGTCCCCGTCAGTGGTGCGTTTCGTTATCGAGAAATGGGCACCTTGCGTTGGCGGTTTGTTGTCAGTCCATCGCACCCACTCATGCAGTGCGAACAACCACTAGACAACGATCAGCTCGCAGCGTATCCCGCCATTTGTTTAGAGGACACCTCGCGCCGTTTGCCGCGCCGTACCACTTGGCTATTGGACAACCAGCGTCGTCTAACGGTGCCGAATTGGCACAGTGCCATGCAATGTTTTAAGGCCGGTTTGGGCATTGGTGTGATGCCTTCTCACATGGCCGAAGAGGCTATCGCTCGAGGTGAGCTGGTGGAGCTAACGCTTGCGAATCCGCTTTTAAGCAGCCCATGTTGTATTGCTTGGCGTTCAGATAAAGAGTCGCCACCGATAAGCTGGCTGCTCGATTATTTGGGTGATAAAGAGCAATTACAGCAGCAGTGGCTATAACGTGAGCGCGCATGAGATAGTGTTGCTAGCGTCCTTCAATGTCACGTAGCGTATGGTATCCAGCCCAGACGCGACTGGAAGCGGTGACCAAGCACGCGATGCCAAATACCCAAGCAATCCACGCCATGTAAGACGGGAAAAGACACATCAAGACAAAGCTGGCAATGGTCTCGGTGCCTTCGGTGATCCCCCCGATGTAATACAAGGATTTGTTTGCATACACGGGGTTGTCGATTTGATGCTTGCTCGCCATTGTCGCAAAAGCTAAAAAGCTGGCCCCGGTGCCCATAAAACAAAAAAGTAAAAAGCTTGCCGCTATCGCATTATTGGCTGGGTCCGCGAGCGCAAAGCCAAACGGAATGGATGCGTAGAAAATAAAATCAAGCGTGATGTCCAAAAAGCCTCCCGCATCACTGAGGCCCTGCTCGCGCGCGATCGCACCGTCAAGGCCATCGAAAAGCCGATTAATCACAATAAAGCTAAGCGCAAGCCCATAGGCTTGAAGCGCCAGAGCAGGCAGTGCCAGTAAGCCAATGAAAAACCCGCTCAAGGTCACCGTGTCAGGTTTGGCTCCCCACCGACTGAGTTGGACCGCCGCTTGTTTCAATGGCCAGCGGATCACGGCAATCGCATAACGATCAAGCATTTGCTGGGTACTCCTGTGGTGTGAGGGGCGTTTCTGGGATTGGCCAGTCTAGGCGATGATCAGGATGCGCAATATCTTCGCTATCGTGGGTCACAATCACCGCCGGGATTTGCCTTTGTTCAATTTGTCCAAACACAAAGGCGCGAAAATCACGGCGTAGCGGCTTATCAAGCTTACTGAACGGTTCATCCAACAAAATCGCATCGGGCTTAGCGAGTAACGCGCGTAGTACACTGATACGCGCACGTTGTCCTCCCGATAGTTGCGACGGTGCATAGTTAGCCAGTGCAGCGAGGTGGATTGCGTCGAGTGCTGCCAGGGTATGGTTGTATTTTTCTTTTTTATTCATCGATGAGGGCAGTGCAAAGGCCAAGTTCTGCCAGACGTTGAGATGCGGGAAGAGTAAATCATCTTGAAATAAAATCCCGATACGGCGCTGCTCCGGCGGTAAGTGATCAAAAGGCTCACCATTTAAGGTCAGTTGGCCGCTGTAATGCATTGGCGGTTGGATGTGTCCCGCCAATACGCTCAATAGACTGGATTTTCCGCAGCCACTCGGCCCCATCACGGTGAGGATCTCGCCAGGCGATACGCTGAAAGAGACATCGTGTAATAAACACTGATCAGGCGCGTTTATGCTGAGTTGATTGACACACAGCGTCATGATTATTTGCTCCTGGTTGCGTCGCAACCGATTGATGAGGTGTCAGTCGCCGTTGCATGACACGACTGAGAAACGTTGCCAGGACGAAAACCAGTAAGGGGATCAGCGCTTGCATCAGGCCGTATAGGCCGCTAATCCGTCGATCCAACCCACTGGATAAGCTCACTGCCTCGGTTGTTAGGGTATTGATCCGACCCGCCCCCAATAATTGCGTAGGAAGATATTGGGCTAAGCTCACACTGGCGCCCACTGCCCAGGCGAGAATAATCGCCGGTAACAGTAAGGGAAGTTTGATACGCAGCCAGGCTGCCATCGCACTGACGCCTAAACTGCGAGCCGTTTGGATAAGCCGTTGATCAAACTGTTGCCACGGGCCATCTAATGCTAAATAAACATAAGGAAAAGCAAAAAAGATATGCGCCCAAATAGTCGCGGGTACATGCCATTGTCCCGGTAGACTATACACAGCCACTTGGATCCCAAACAAAATAGACAGTTGAGGTACCAAAAGAGGAATGGCAATCACGGCTTTAGGCAGTGCTCCTTGACGAGGAGAAACCGCGCGCTCAAGGCAGCCCATGGCAAATATGACGGCGACTGTCGCACTGATCAACGCCAGTAAAACACTATTTCCAATTAACGCCCCAACGTAAGCAAGCTCTTGATTCCAAAAGCGCAGCCCATAACGGCTGGGGAGCCAATCGGGAAATGACCAGCGTAAGGCGAACGACCAAATGAACAAAGCCGGGATTACCAACAAGGGAACAATCACGACGGGCCACCAGAGGTGTCTCCCTGGTAACCAAGCACGACGTGTTCCTGTGAATTGCCAACGATTAAAGCGCTCACAAATCAACCATTCGAAAAGTCGATAACCAATGAGTACCAAGGCACACAGTAAAAACAGGACCAAAGCCCCTGCCGACGCTCGGGGGAGTAATGAAAGATCAGGGTCGTTAAACCACTGCCAAACTAACACAGCAAAGGTTGGTGGCGTGTTTGGACCTAAAATCATCGCTACGTCGACGACCGAGAGGCTATAGGCCACCACGGCAAAAATAGGAAAACGCATTTTGGCGAACCAAAGTGGAAAAATCACCTTGATCCAGGTACTGGTGCGATCATAGCCGAGGCTGGCAGAGACCATCGTTAAGCGATGCACATCAATTTGGCTTAGCACAGAAAGGCTCATTAAAAGCAAAAACGGCGTTTCTTTCAGGGTGAGGGCTAGGGTTAAGCCCAGCACATACGGATCCTGTATTAGTGACCAAGTCGGTGGCATGTCTCCGGTCAATGGGCTAGACAGGCGAAATAGCCACCCTGAAGGGGACAAAAACAACACCAGTCCAATAGCAAATGCAACATGGGGCAGGGCCAGTAAACCGGGTAAGCTACGCGCGATGCGTTGCCAAARGGGCGTCTGCCACGTGGCTTGCAAAATAGCGAAGCTCAACATCACTGCCAATAAGCTACTTGCTAGTCCAGAGAGCAGTGTGAGCCAGAGTGAGTGAGATAAGCCTGGCCAGGCAATGAGTTCACGCCAACCCGAGAGACTGGCTTCAGCCAGCCCCAAAGCAGGTAAAAACGCAAATGCACTGGTTAACAGGCCTCCCAGCCCAGGAAGTAAGGGCAGGCAGCACACCGCCAGCGTGATGGCAAACAACAAACGTGCCATGACGGTCTCTTTTATTGTCCGTAACGTTTAAGCCAAGCGCTTTCGAGAGCGGTTTGCCAACTGGGATGCGGCTCTGGCTGGGACTGAAAACGGCGCGTTTTAGCGGTGTCAGGCAGTTTAACCACCGGTGGGTCGCCCCAAATATCAGTCTGAGCTTTGCGCAATTGCGCCTTCTCACCCATCAAAAAGTTGATCGCTATCTTGGCGCCGGCTTTTGCATTGGCATTGTAGGGGATCGCCAGAAAATGGATATTAGATAAAGCCCCCTGCTCAAAAGCAAAGGCGCGTGCCGTTGGCGCTAACGTCCCTGAGGCGATGGCGGATTTTGCCGCATTGGGATTAAAAGCGATCCCGATTAAAAGCGCACCGTCATCGACAAGCTGCATGGTGTGTGCGCTGCCTGAGGGAAATTGCTCCCCATTACGCCAAGCGACTGGGTGCAGCGCATCAAGATAGTCCCATAGCGGTGCAGTTATGGTCTCAAAGTCTGCATCGTCGACAGGCTGATACAACGCCTGTTGATTGTTTGTCAGCTCAAGCAATGCCGCTTTTAAAAAGCTGGTGCCATGAAATTCGGGCGGTTTCGGATAACTGATCCGACCGGGATTAGCTTTTGCGAGCTGTAACAATTCAGCAAAAGAGCTTGGAGGATTGGCGAGTGTTTTTTTATCGTGAATAAACACCAGTTGCCCGACCCCCCATGGTGCTTCCAAGCCTTTGGTGGGTTCAGTAAAGTCCTCTGTCACGGRCAAGGTTTTATCAACGATTTGCCAGTTAGGCAGCGCCTCGACAAAGGGGCCTTCAAGTAACCCGTTTTCCTTCATCGATTTAAAGTTCTCGCCATTAATCCAGACCATATCGACACTGCCGCCGGTATCTTTTCCCGCCGTTTTTTCAGCCAATAAACGATTCACTGTTTCTGCAATATCAGCCACTTTAACGTGTTTGAGGGTCACACCGTATTCACGTTTGAGTTCACGCCCAGCCCAACGAAGATAAGCATTGATTTGCTGATTGCCGCCCCAGGCATTGAAATATACGATTTGCCCGTTTGCGTCTTGTTCGACTTGTGCCCAATCCTGCTCAGCGGGAGTGGCCAAGGCATAGCCACTGGTGATTGCGAGCGTTAGGGCCGCTATCCATTGTTTCATTGTTCTTCCTTATTGATTAGTGACGCATCCAGCGTTGATATTTTTCGACCCACTGTAGGAGTTTCTCCGGTGCATGCGCCTGTTTCCACATACCCGCCGTATATTTAACCGCTTCACTCATGGTGGGATAAGGATGAACGGTGCCGAGTATTTTGTTCAGCCCCAAGCCATGGCGCATCGCTAAGGTGAACTCGGCCAATAAATCGCCGGCATGTTCTCCCACTATGGTCACTCCCAGTATGGTATCTTTTCCCTTTGGTGTCAGCACTTTAATAAAGCCATGGTCATTGCCATCGGCGATGGCGCGATCCAGGTCATCAATGCCGTAATAGGTCACTTCGACGTCTTGTTGGTTGGCTTTGGCTTCTTTTTCATTAAGCCCAACACGTGCAACTTCTGGGGACGTGTATGTTGCCGCTGGCATCACCGAGTAATCCGCTTTAAAACGCTTAAATTGGCCAAATAACGCATTGACCGCGGCATACCACGCTTGATGGGCACTGGCATGGGTCAACTGAAAGGGCCCTGCCACATCACCCACTGCATAGATATTGGGGTAATTAGTTTGTAAATAGTCATTGACCTGAATGGTGCCACGCTCGGTCACTGGAATATCGAGCTTTTCGAGACCAAAGCCTTTGGTGTTGGCGCTGCGTCCTAACGCGACCAGCACCGCATCAAATGTGACGGTTTTCTCACCGTCAGGGCCGTCGAGTAAGGCGATTTGCTCATTGCCACGTTGTTCAAATGCTTTGACCTTGTGCTGTGTTAAAACCGTGACACCGTCACGTTCTAGTGCGCTTTCAACCAGTTGAGCAGCGTCTTTATCTTCACGGCTTAACAATTGATCCGCCATTTCAGCCAGCGTCACTTGGCTGCCTAAACACGCAAAACTTTGTGCCAATTCTGCGCCAATGGGACCCCCGCCCAAAACCAATAACCGTGGTGGCAGTTCAGGCAGGGACCAAATCGTATCCGAGGTGTAATGTGTTACCTCAGCCAAACCGGGAATGGGAGGGAGCATGGGGCGTGCGCCTGTGGCTATCACGATGTTGCGGGTAGTGAGGCGTTCGCCATTCACCTCGACTTCCCATGGCGAGACGATGTGTGCTTCGCCTTGCACGCACTCCACGCCGAGCTTGGTGTAACGCTCGACTGAATCATGGGGCTCAATGTGGGTAATCACCTGTTTTACCCGCGCCATCACCGCTGGAAAATCAACGACTGGCGCCTGGGTATGAATACCAAACGCCTTGGCCTTGCCGATTTCTCGCATGGTTTTCGCTGCGCGTATCAGCGCTTTAGAGGGAACACACCCGGTGTTTAGGCAATCACCTCCCATCGAACCTTTTTCAACTAGCGTGACTTTTGCTTTCACCACTGCCGCGATATAACTCGATACCAGTCCGCCTGCGCCGGCACCAATTACCACCATATTGCGATCAAACTGATGGGGTTTGCGCCAACCTTGATAGCGTTTACGACGCGTGACCCACGCCATGATCCATTTTGCTAGCAGCGGGAACAGGCCGAGTAATGCGAGCGATCCAAGCACCGAAGGCGACACCACATCGCCAAGTGCGTCGATTTGGGCGAGTTGAGTCCCTGCATTCACGTACACTGCTGTCCCCGGTAGCATGCCTAGCTGACTGACCCAGTAGAAGGTGCGCGTTTTTAAGGGCGTTAACCCCATCACTAGATTAATTAAGAAAAAGGGAAAAATGGGAATGAGGCGTAGCGTGAGCAGATAAAAGCGGCCATCTTTTTCAATGCCACGGTTAATGGCATCTAATTTTTGACCGAAGCGATTTTGTACCCAGTCTTGGAGCAAAAAACGACTGACTAAAAAGGCGAGTGTGGCACCAATAGAGCTGGCGAAAGAGATCAGAACCAGCCCCCACCAAAACCCAAATAATGCGGCGCCCAATAAGCTCGCCACTGCCGCTCCCGGTAAGGACAGGGCGGTCATCACCACATAGCCGACAAAAAACACCAGGCTTGCGGTGGTCGCGTTTTCGATAATGTAATCGTTCAATGCCGCTTGTTGTGCTTTGGCGTTTTCAAGCGTGAGCCATTGGCCGAGGTCGAAACTAAACCAGAGCACGACGATGGCGGCAATCACGAGGCCAACAAGAAGTTTTTTTACTGACATATTAGGTCTCGTCGCTAAATTAAAGAGGGCCAGCTATTACTTTAGAGTACTTTTGTGGACGGTTGGCAACTAACTGGCTGATTTATCGGTTGCATCAGCGAACTGTGCGGTCGATCTTACCTCTGACAAGACCGTATCGATCGCTAAAAACTTTCAGTTAAACGAAAAATCGCCAATTAAATCAAAAAAACGCCGATTAATCTCCACGAACTAGAGTCGACGGAAAGAAAAGCGCACTCGATAAGATGATGACGCAAAAGGAAGGGCATAGAGACATGTCAATGAGTTAATAGAATAAAGCGACACCGCCAGAAGGCGGTGTTGAACGCAAACATTGCTCACAGGAAAATTATCAAGTCATACAGAGGCGACTGTGAGAGATTATTTTTCTAAGTGTTGTAATAATTCCTGACGGCGTTGGGGTGGCACTACCGACCAGTGTTTACCAGTAATCGCCCCTTCTAACGACCACAAAAGCTCGAGACTCAATTGTGTTTCATGAGCAGACTTTAGTGCTTTGTAAGCGCCGACGGCACCGTGCTTTTGCAATGTTTCTGGCGAGTCTATGCCTGCCTTTTTAAGCATTCGTTCGGTGGCTAATCTTAGATTCGGGAGATCTTTAAGCCTTGACGGTGTCGCTGCCGATTTCACAGAACGATCCTGGATAGCAACGTCGAGGGCATTTTTCGCTTCGGCCAATAATCGTTCTGGATCGTCCCACCAGGCGTTAGGAATAGCAAAATATTTGGTGACGACCGGGAATCCACGTTTTTTGTACACATACGGCGTTAAGCCTTGTTGTTTGAGTAAGGCCTCGTTTTCTATACCGGCACGAAGGTGGAGGGTGTTATTGACCACGAGGGCGAACATGGTGTCTTCACAAAAAAGTCCAAATCCGCCGAACATGGATCGGGATTTGATATTGCCAAACTCGGCAAATAAACGCATCGCGTCTTTTAAAGCAGGTTTATCCATTTAATAACAATCTCGATGAATGTGAATGCCTAAAAATAAAGTCGCAGTCTAACAAGGCAAACAGACAAGATTGTCATCGAATTATCAAATTCTTAGGTTTGATAAATCCGATTGCTGATATTTCACTCAGCATTAAAACAACAGCGCTGGCAGCCCCGCTACCATTGAATCCCTGACAGTGACGCCAGATTCATTAGGCCGGAGGCTTTGCGTCCCATGCTTTCGCGATGGTTTGCCTTGTTCAAACGTTATCCAGGATATAATAATTGGACACAGATGTCGCCCTCTCTACGCATACAAAATGTGATATTGGTTCAATAAGTATGTAACTGATAATTTAAAGTAAAAGCTCTTATCCATAGGAAATCAAAAAAGCCACGACCGTCATAGGGGCGTGACTTTACATAAAAAAACGCGATAAACCATTAGGTTAGGTTTTTTACAGAGTCTCGACTGATTAATGATAAATCCATTTCAAACACTTGCTGCTGCGTATCGTTATCATTGATCCGGCTGAGTAAAAGTTTAACCGCAGTCTTGCCCAGTTGTCGTTTAGGTTGATGGACAGTCGTCAACGGTGGTGAGTAATATTCAGTCAGATCAATATTGTCATAACCGATGACAGAGATATCATCTGGCACCTGAATACCCGCCTGGTTGAAGGTGCTGATCGCCGCTAACGCCATGATATCATTAAAACAAAAAACTCCCGTAGGACGGTTTTCCATGGCAATAAACTGCTGAGCGGCGACTTTTGCTTGATTCGCTTCAAAGTCCGCTTCAATGATCCAGTCTTGATTTACGGGGATATCAGCTTCTTTCAGAGCCCGATAAAAGCCTGCAAGCCGTTGCTTACAGGTGTTCTTATCCATTTGCCCAGAGATACAACCAATTTGGGTATGCCCGTTGTCAATAAAATGTTTGGTTGCCAGATAGCCGCCTAGTTCCGCGTTATCTTCAATCCGATCGGTATCAATGTGGTGACTGCCCCAATCCATGACGACCATGGGCAGGTCACGCTTTTTCTCTAGCAGTAGCATGAGATCTTCATTGAGATCCGAGCACACCACAATTAAACCATCGACACGCTTTTCTGACAGCATACGCAAATAGTCGCGCTGCTTTTCAAGGTTGCCTTCGGTATTACACAAAACCAGCGTGTAGCCTTGCTCGTAGCAATAGTCTTCCACACCGTGCACGAGCTCGGCAAAAAATGGGTTGGTCGATTTAGTGACCAGCATTCCGAGCGTACGTGTCGTATTACATTTTAAACTACGAGCCACAGCACTCGGTGCATAGTTCAGGTCTTCAACGGCTTGCCAAACCTTTTCTGTTGTCTTTTCGGCGACAAAGCGGGTCTTATTGATAACGTGTGAGACCGTGGTGGTTGAAACACCCGCGAGACGCGCGACATCTTTAATCGTTGCCATCTTAATTCTTCTATATTGTGAAGCCTTGGGATCGTTACTCGCGACCTTACAGAAAAACGCCGCTGATACGCAGCGGCGCTGTCTTTCACAATCCCGGCCCATCAGACGGTTGCGAAGGTAACGAATCCGATTTCATCCATTCTCATAGCTAATCGGTTGCGGTCTCAGTTTACTTAGGTTACCGCCCAGTCGCAATTGGTCTGATGAGCGAACGATCATCAACAGACGGTTTTGTGACCCAGCTAGGCGGTTATCAATGCAAAAGTCTCATGGCGACGCTGGCAAGATCCCACCTTGATAGCAATAACTCAGGCACTAGGTCACGATCAATGGGCAGGCATGCTCTGGGTGCTCAATAACTTTAAGCGGATACTGATAAATCTTTGCGACCTGTTCACTCTCAAAACATTGCCATGGGGTACCCGTTAATACCATCTCTCCTTGTTTGAGAAAATACAGGCGATCCGCGTAGCGACTGGCAAGATTGAGGTCATGCAGCACCAAGACCACTGTCATCCCTTGATCGGCAAGCGATCGACAGCGTTGTAGCGTGTAATGCTGATGGGTAATATCGAGCGCCGATGTAGGCTCATCGAGTAGCATGATGGCCCGCGTTGGATCGGTTTGGATTAACTGCAAAGCAATGCGTGCCATATGGACTCGCTGTTTTTCACCGCCTGACAATATAGGATAAGGCCGGTTAGCAAGGTGGGTGATATCCCACTGCTGTAACTGCTCATCGGCGAGGGCGGCAATTTGCGCCTGATTCGCTTGTAACGGTGTCGCCCCCATTTGWACCACTTCTTTGACCGTAAACGCAAAGGTTAAGCCACTACTTTGGGGAAGAAAGGCGACCTGTTTAGCAAAGCGCTCACCATGCCATGCGGCTTTAGGCATGGCCCAAAAATCAACCTGGCCTGATGGATGACTGTCACTCATCACTTGTTTGAGTAAGGTGCTTTTCCCCGCGCCATTTGGCCCGAGCAACACATGTAATTGGCCTGCAGCAAAGGAAACATTGATGCGATTAAGTAGTTGGCGTCCGTTAAGCGAGTAACTTAAATCACGAACATTGAGGGCAATATCAGACATTAATGCACCACTGCTTGTCGTTGTTGGATCAAAAGCCATAAAAAGAAGGGTGCCCCCATAAGTGCGGTGATGATCCCCACTGGCAGCTCTGCCGGCGCAACAATGATTCGTGCGATAATATCAGCAAGCGTCAATAAAAGGGCGCCCAATATCGCCGATAAAGGGATCAGGGTGCGATGATCTGGCCCAGCCAATAGGCGGCCAATATGCGGAACAACCAAGCCGATAAAGCCAATTAATCCTGCGGCGCTGACCGACACCCCCATTCCAGCGGCTGTCGCAATGATCAATAAGCGCTTTAGGCGATGAACATTGATGCCAAGATACGCAGCTTCGTTCTCGCCAAGTAATAAGGCGTTGATATGCGGAGCGCAGCGATAGGCAAAAAGCGTGAGGGTAACGGCTGCAACGCCCGTTAACGCGATGAGTCCCCACGATGCGCCAGTGAGCGATCCCATTGACCACAAGGCGATATCACGCAATGTTTGGTTATCAGCAACGTAATTGATTAACCCGAGCGCCGCACCCGACAAGGCACTAATGGCAATACCGGCTAACAACATCACGGTAACCGATGTTCCCATCGATGTTGTGCCAATACGATAAACAAACAAGGTGGCGACCAGCGCACCCAAAAAGGCAAACAGCGACACCGAGAGGGTAAAACCGACGTTAAGGCTGCCCCAGGATAACAGCAACAATCCCAACGCGCCGCCTAAAGACGCCCCTCCAGAGACTCCAATGATCCCCGGATCCGCAAGCGGATTGCGAAATAGCCCTTGCATTAATGCGCCAGATACTGCCAGAAGTGCGCCAACGAACAAACACAATAAGGTGCGTGGTAAGCGGACTTGTTGCACGATGGTCAAGATATGCGGTGCGACATCACTTTGCCAAGGGCTCAAGCTTTGTAAACTGACGAGCCACCCAAGTTGCCACTGTCCCACGGCTATCGACATTACAGTGACGATGAACAAAACAGTGATCAACACAGGGAAGAGCCGCTGATGCGTTTCACGAAAGTAAGCGTGCATTACTATTGGTTTCCGGTTAAATGGGTTTGAATGCGCAGGGCCTCATCAAGAGTATTCAGACTTAATCCACCCACTAATACACGGCCATCCACAGCGATGATGCGATTGTTTTTATACGCTCTTGTGCTTGATAGCAACGGGACCGCCTCTGCCAATCCTTGCAGGCCGCCAAGCTGATCGAGTGAGCGTTGCATGACCAAAATAAAGTCAGGATTAAAGCCAAGCAGCGCCTCGGGTGAAAGTGGCTTATAGCTGGTGACGGATTCAGCCGCAGGGTTCGTGGCACCGAGCAATTCAATCAAGGTATTTGGAGTGGTATCAGCGCCGGCGACACTGGCAGGTCGTCCCTGGTGAACCAAGAGAAAAAGACCGTTGAGCGTGGATGTGTTTGATGCTGACGCAGACGCTCGGGTTTCTAGCTTGGCTAATTGGTCATCCATAGCGTTGATCAATGGTTCGGCATTCGCTTGTGTCGCCGTTAACTCCGCCAAGGTATGAATACGTTGCTTGAGGGCAGCGACCGTCGGGGTACTCGATAACGTCACCACCTTGACCCCGGCATCACTGAGTGTTGATAACACCGGTGCTGGGCCCATTTCTTCTGAACCAATTAAAAGATCGGGGGATAGCGAAAGTACACCTTCCGCCGCGAGCTGGCGATGATAGCCCACGCTCGGCATGTCTTTCTCTTGTAATTGGCTGGTGGCATCAATACCAACAATCTGTGATTGCGCGCCAAGCTCAACGAGCAAGTCAGTCACACTTGCGCCCGCACTGACGATGCGTGGCGAAGCATGAATCGATAGAGATATGAGGGTACTGAACAGAGCTATCACTCTTACTGCGGCGGTGGCCATGTTAAATCCTTATTTTCGCTTTATCAGTGGCTTATTGGTCAAAGGTAATGCGGTGTCATTGGCAGTGATTTATCGTTCACTGCACATTTGTAATTATTAGTTACATAACTAATTAAGATCAATTATCGTTTACATTGCTGTTCTCGATCAATACAATCTTGCAAAAATAATGATGATTCTCATTTGTAGTTGAACCAGAGAGCACTGAAATGACATTGAAAAAGGATATTTTGATACCACGTCCGAGCCACCTAAACCTCGCTATCGGACTTGCGCTTGGCACATTAAGCCTCACTTCACCCGTCATGGCCGCCGATGGCGGGCAACAAAATGGCAACCAAACAGAAACGGTGTCTGTGTATGCCAGTCGTATGGACGCGCAAAAAGCGAATCGCGCTGTTGCCGTCAGCACGGTGTCACAGGAAGAAATAGAGAAAAGACAAGGAAGTAACGTCACGGATTTAATTCGGCACTTACCCAATGTCTCTGTGCTTGGTGGCGGGCGCGATGCCGCTCAGTCTGTGACTATTCGTGGATTAAGCAGCGAAAACGGCCGCGTGGTGCAGCTTGTTGATGGTGCGCGTCAGAATTTTTCTGTTGGTCACCGCTCCAGTCTATTTATTGATCCTGAGTTACTTCGCTCGGTAGAGGTGGTCCGTGGCCCATCGAGTACCCTGTGGGGCTCCGGTGCTTTGGGAGGCGTGTTTGCCCAAAACACCAAATCAGCCAGCGACTTTCTTTCCGGTGATCAGGCCGTAGGTGGTTACCTTAAACAAGGATTCCACAGCAACAATAATGCCTCACGCACAAGCGGCGCGGTGTTTGGACGCACAGAGACGGTTGATTGGCTGGTACAAAGCTACTATCACGATAGTGATGATAACCAACTAGGCAACGGCAAAACCTTGTCTTATTCAGCGGATAGAGAAAAAGGTGGTTTTGCTAAAGTCCGTTACACACCATCTTTAGATCACCAATGGACGTTCACTGCTCGTCAAGGCGAACTTGATGATATGTCTCCATCAAATCCCTCAGTCAAAGAGCCGTCAGGTTCTTATCCGTTAGTATACCGGGAAACAAGGGACCAGAGCCTTTCCGTTGCCTACGATTATAGTCCCGCCAGTCATTGGGTCGATATTAACTCTCAGTTGTATTTCAATAATACTGAGATGAAAGAGCACCGTGTTGCACCGCAAGAACGTGACAATAATGAGACTCAAACCATAGGTTTCTCTATCACGAATACGTCCAACATAAAAAATATCGATTTAATTACAGGTCTGGATTTATATCGCGATAGTTATGAAACGAAACGTGATGACAGCAGTGCACCTGGAGAGCGTCCGGCAGGACAAGATGCAAATGCAGAAAGTATAGGGGCGTTTGGTCAAATAAATATTCCTGTATTCGACCAGATTCGTTGGCAAGCGGGTGTTCGATTTGACTCTTACAAAGGTGAAGATAATCGACCGACATCACTGGATAGTGAGAGCCGCGATCATGCGTGGTCCCCATCGACGGCATTGACATGGAACGCAACCGAACGGCTAGCATTGACTGCCAGCTATCGCGAAGCTTTTCGTGCACCGAGCTTAGAAGAAATGTATGCCAGTGGTACTCACTTTGTGGTTCCTATGGGGCCTACAAAGTTGATCAATCGATTTATACCGAACCCGGACTTGAAACCAGAGCACAGTGCCAACAAAGAATTAGCCATCACCTACCAATTTACTCCGACGAGTTATTTCGATAATGCCTATGTTGATGCGCGCCTGTTCCGCAACGATGTTGACGATTTTATTGATATGAACGTTGACTTCATGGGCGGCACTACAACGCGTGAAAACGTTAAAGATGCCAAACTGGAAGGCATAGAACTAAGCCTTCATCACCAACTCGGTGGCTTTACCAATAATCTAAGCTACAGCCAAACCGAAGGCAAGAATAAGAATGATGGTAGCTATCTCGATAACATCCCAGCTCACAAGTTTGTCGCAGAAACCGACTATGCGCTGGCGACGTTACCAGTGAGTGTCGGCGGTCGAGTTTCTCATTATGCCGATCAAAACGACACTAACGATGCCAACACTTATGATGGCTACACCCTGTGGGATGTTTATGCAAGCTACAGTCCCAATGGCGCTTGGGATGGCGTGAAGTTTGATTTAGCGATCGATAACTTAACCGACGAGCAATATACCCAAGCTTGGGCGCAAGTGGCTTCACCAGGGCGCGATATCAAATTTAATGTTCGTTACCAATTTTAGCTCGTTACCAAGTTTAACGACTCGTACAAAGGGCAGGTGAACGCCTGCCCACACTGATAGAACCTATCACAATAAAAATAGGCTGGGAGTGATCAATGACAACCACTACGTTAACGGAGCAGGTCAGTGCGCTACTGACCGAGAATGCCTCGATGCTGCCTGCCGATATGGCAGCAACGCTAGGTGTGAGTGAGGGGGAAGTGGTACGCGCCATGCCCGCAGATTATCAAACTTGGGTCGAGGGGCAGCATGCTGAAACCGTGCTCATGCAGGTGGCCGGATGGGACGGGCCTGTGACGGCGATTGTGCATTCCGGCGGCTCGATCTTTGAAGTAAAAGCGCCGTTCCCCAAAGGAAAAATCGCTTACGGCTATTACAACTTAATGGGTAAGCCCGGTGAGATGCATGGCCACTTAAAATTAGAACGCATGGCGGGCATTGCTTTTGTCAGCAAACCCTTTCGCGGCAAGACAACCCATTACATCGGCTTTTTTACCGAACAAGGCGATTCGATTTTTAAGATCTATCTCGGGCGTGATGAAAAACGTCAGCTTCTCGACAATCAGATTGATGCCTTTAACCAACTAAAAACGCAGTTAGCGACCTCACAACAAACAGAATCGGAGCAATAACTATGGATCAAGCGACTAAACAACAACGGCTACAAAACCGCCTTGGCCCTGAAATTAAAGAATTTCGTGCAAACTGCCGGACATTACAGCTTGCAACATTGGATACAAAAGGCAAACCCAATGTTAGTTATGCCCCCTTTGCTCAGCGTGAAGATGGCTTTTATATCCTGATCAGTGAAATTGCCCGTCACGCACGCAACCTGCAAGAAAACCCAAACTTGTCATTGATGATGATCGAAGATGAAGGGAGCGCGAAACAGATTTTTGCTCGTCAACGTCTTAGTTTTGATGCACGAGCTGAAATGGTGGAACGTAACACCGCGACTTGGCAAGTTGGCATTGATGCATTGAAAGCGCGGTTTGGCGATATTATCGATAATTTGAGTGGGTTAGAAGACTTTCGCCTCTTCCGTCTGGCGCCAGAAAACGGCCTGTATGTGAAAGGATTTGGCCAAGCGTTTCAGGTTGGCAGTGACGACTTTGTTGATATGGTGCACCTTGATCAAGGCCACCGTAAAATCGGCGAAGACAATGACATTAAAACTACCGATGAGCTCGTCATTAACGGCTAATCGAGTTGATGAAGGGTGAGACGGCAATGTGTTTCGCATTGCCGTTTTCTCTTTATTATCGGTATTGGGCTTGGTAACAACCTCGCTGCAATTATGGTAAAGTAAACGCCATTACCAAGCCGATAACCACGAGCAGCATGAATTACATCCCATTATCTGACTACAAAAGAAAGTGGATTTTCACCCATCAATCTCTCCCTATCCCAGAGCAAGATCTTGCTGAGATTAAACCCATGACAGAGACGCGTGCGGCGCAGTTGTGGCAAGAATTTATCAGTAAAGATAGCCCGACACCGGATCATTTTGGTAAGCAAGATTGGCCCACCCATCAAAACGTTTGGACTCAACGGCTGGTCTGGCAACATGCGTGGGACAACGATGATGATCTGCCTGAAGACTTTGTGTCCAATTTTCCTTGGGAAGACAATATTACGGTCTACTTTTGTTACGACAAACATAATATCGTCGAAACTCGCTGGGGCGTGTTCAAGCAATACTGGAAAAACTTTCTATTCTATGATGACAAACCCATCTTGATTGGTCGTCGTCGCAAAGAGGTTGCGATGTTTGAGCAATCAGGTGAAGTAGTGATCGGTCAACGTGACTGACGTTCAAGTCATCAACGACGTGGCCGTTAATAGAAAGATAAACCGCATGTCCAATCCATAGCGTCATCGTATAGGGATCAGAGATGATAAAAATAATCGCTGCCGTGTGTTTGTCGGTCTTACTGGTTGGGTGCTCGTTACCTAATATGTCGGATCTGTGGCGCAATTACAGTACCATTGGCTTAAACGAAGCATTACGGGGAGCCGAGCAAGATCTGATTCATTGTCGCTATGATAATACGCTGGATACCGCGCAGCGATACACAGTGATTGGAACCGCGCGAGAAAAAGCGCGTGCGTTCGAATTAATGGGGATCGCGTATAGCGAGCAAGAAAACACTGCTGAATTTGATCATACCTTGCAACGCTTTTTATTTTCAGAGCCAGGGCGCGCAATGACAGCGCCACAGGTGCAAATACAATGGCAACAAGCCCAGCTAGACATTGAGCATCAGCGTGAGACGGCGCTAAGCCAGACGCACTGTTTGCAGTCAACCAATATCCCCAAAACAGGACCGCTCAAATAATTAGGCAGCCACTGAATGTGACTGCCTGCGCACGCCGCAATGTTTGGCTAGCTCTTTAGAATACTGTCTGCCAAGGTGATCAGTCGCGGATAAGCGAACTCACTTTCTTGCGCAATCGCAGCTTGTTCAACTAACACCTCGTGCAGAATTTCTTGTGTGGTAAGTGGGTTAGCAAGTACCACCCTAAACACTGTGGTCGTCCGCCGCTGCCACTGCTCTGGCGTGAGACGCGTCCGTGAGACGAACGTTTGACCTGATTCACGCTGGCGTTTTTGCACAAATTTAGTCAGATCATTGAGCAAGTTATGAATCAAATCGACTTGCTCTTCATTAGACACCGCAAGGGCCGCTTGCACACGAGCAGGAACAAACCGATAGGTCAATAAACAAAGCTCTGGCTCTGAGATCAGCTCAAAATCCGGGTGTTGGCTAATCATCTTGGCAAACACAGCTGCTTTATCGATACTTTGATCAATCAACAGCTCATAGCCACGGCGAGAAATAATATTCATACAGGCAAATACCAACATCGCCATACCGCTGCGAGAGCCTTCAAGCGTATGACTTCCGAGGTCTTTTGCCCCTTTACGGAGAATATACTCGGCGTGGTGCTCGATGGATGCGACCACGGAAGGATCTTTAAACAGCACCATACCGGCGCCCATAGGGACATACAGCTGTTTATGGGCGTCAATGGTCACCGAATCAGCACGCTCAATACCGGCCAGCTTATGGCGCTGGTTATTCGACATTAACGTGGCACCACCCCAGGCGGCATCCACGTGAAAATGAATGCCTTCTCGCTCAGCAATATCAGCTAACGCATTGAGTGGATCGATACTGCCGGTTTCTGTCGTGCCAGCGACACCCACGATGGCCACCGGTTTGATATTATCGCGATTCAGTTGCGTAATAGTGTCTTCGAGTGCATCTATGCAAATGCGATTTTGGTTATCTGCGGGCACGGAGATCAATTGGTCGCGGCCAATCCCTAGCACATCGGCGGCTTTTCCTAATGAATAGTGGCCCCGTTCAGACACTAAAATGGCCAAATCGCGATAACCATAGTGACGCATTGCACCAAACAAGCCTGCTTTGTTAATGCCAGGAAATTCACCATCAGGCTTAAGGACGTTATTTCTCGCCACCCATAGCGCGGTAATGTTGGCGACTGTTCCCCCCGAGCAGAATGCGCCCAGCGAGTGGTTGGCGCTGTGCATCCAGCTTTGATAAAAGGCATCATCTTGCTGATAAATCAGATTATGCAGCATGCCAAGCACTTGACGCTCGAGCGGAGTAAACGCTTTCGAGGTTTCGATCTTGACCGTATTCTGGTTAAGGCCAATCATGATTTTTGATAACGGCATTAAAAAATACGGCAGGGCAGAGGTCATGTGGCCAATAAATCGCGGCGAGGCGGTGTGAACGGACTGGGCCACCAATTTATCGAGTAAAAACTGCGTGTGATCCGACACGAAGGCAGGATCTTCAGGAATTGCGGGATTACTAAAATCACTTTCGATATCTGCCAGCGAACGCTCGGTAGCCGTAATGTGATTTTGTAAAAATCGATTAAGATTCTGCGAGATTTCTTGCTCAATTTGACTGAGCGTTGAGTCTGGCGCTTCGGGGACAGTGAAAATCCGGTGTAAGGTTTCGGGCGTCGCGTCCGCGGCTTTATTATGTATGGCCATGACGTTCTTCTTTTATCTGCTTAGCTGTTCAAACGGTGAAAACCCTGATCAAACAAAGGCTATGCACACGATCACTTGCTGAAAAATGGCCACAACATAGCAAAAAAATGCGCGGCAATCAGGCTTTTTTATCGTTTGATGACAGCAAAAGCCGCATAAGCAACGAATATGATGACGGTCAGAGCCGACAACTGCCGGCTCATTGTTGATTGATGCAGACTTACTGACATTGACGATCGTTAATGCTTACCATCTGATCGTTATATTGGTTCAATGGTTTGTCGATTTCTTTAGGGTGGCTGAGAAGGTCGGCGAGGGCACTACGTAACGCATAGTTACCTTCCATTGACTCTCCTTGACGAAAAGCAAACACGTCTTTCGCCAGTGACGACGGCGGCAGTGAGCTTTGCGACAGGGTTTTAACATCTTCTTGCGAGAGCATTAGCCATGATTCAACCGGCGCATCGAGATTGAGCTTGGCGCTGTCATTATTTAAATAATAGTCAAAGGCTTGTGCGTTCAGATTAAAGTGGTTGGTGCGGCCGCGTAAAAWCCAGTCGGCTACCTCATCCAAAGAGGCGTCTTTTTCAACGGTCATCTCCACTAATGCTTGATACCAGTTAATTGATGCATCAACGTAGTCATGGTATTTAGCTGAATAACAGTCTGCGTTTTCTACCGGTGCCGCGTGTGACATCATCGGCAACAAGGCTGCGACCAGTGCAAGGGCATAGCGTTTCATAGCATTTTCCTAATCGTTATCGTGTTTGCGCTTAATAATTATACGCACTAACCATGCGAGGTGCGCAAACAGTGAGGTTTGGGCATCATTATCATGATAAAACGCCCACATTGTAGAACGACCTACCGACAAAGTTAAATAACACATTGATATAAAAAGCCCTGTAGCAGAAAAGCTGTGAAGCTGCCCTCAGTTAGTCGTTGCCCTCAGTGACGAAAGTAAAAAAAATCGGCTTAGCGCACTAATGATAACCAGCAGGATGCAAATTCAGCGAAGCCCAGCCCGCCTGGTGCCTCTGTGATCCAGGTGGGTGGGGTATCGAGTGCAGCAAGGTGGGGGGCAATATTGGCGACCCCAACACTGAGCGGAAAGTAGGCAAACATGTCGTTATCGTTGCGTGAGTCACCAATAAAGGCAACCTGTTGAGGGGCGGCCTTTTCTGTGACACCGTAACGTAAAAGCCAATCCAGCGTCGCTTGTTGTTTATTATGGGTACCCAACCATGCGTTAATATGAATAGAGCTAGCCGTTGCTTTGGCACCATATGCGTGGAGTGCCTCAAGCAATGCATCGACTTCGGATTGTGGCGCACGTTGGGTATGCTGACCAATATCAATGGCCACTTCACAGTGGCGGTAGGCTTGATCGGCGCTGAGGGTACGATTTGGATACTGCTCGAGTAAGTGATCAATCCAATCGCGCAGCCCGGGTTGTGCTTGCTTGGCGGTGTAGCTGATTTTTGTCTGTCGTCGGCCATTTTCATGCCACATCACCACGCCACCATTTTCACCGATGACCGCATCGACAGGCCAAGCGTTAATGATGTGATCACACCAACCTGCACAGGCCCCTGTCACGGGTACTACACGGATCCCCGCGTCACGCAACTCGGTTAATGCCTTCAGTGTTTGCCACGGAAGTGCCCCTTGCCACGTCAAGGTGTCATCAACATCGGTAAACAGCCACTGAACATCGCGCCAGCGTTCGGCGTGTTGATGTATCGATGACAAAGGCAAACACTGAATTGGCATGACGCTATGCTCCTAAAGTATGTTCCTAAAGATTAAATCGCCACAACCCGCTCATCGCTAAGCGCTTTCACATCAAGCGTCAGCCGTTTACCGCTTTCAGCCGCAAAGACATGCAAATTGTGCGGGTCAATCGCTAACGGTAGTTGATCGCCCTCTATCACTTTACTATGGCCTTCTAAGCGCAAGGTGATCAGACTATCCGTGTCCGCGATGTGACCATAGACCAACAAATCGGCCCCTAACGCCTCCGTTAAGGTCACCGATAGCGTAAATTGCGCCTGGTCGTTAGGGACGATTTTTAAATGTTCAGGCCGTAGCCCAACACATACCGATGATGCGGTTGTGCCCTGGCAATAAGCCAGTGCGTGATGACCGATGGATAGGGTGTGGTTGTGGATTTGTCCGTCGACGATGTTCATCGCCGGAGAGCCAATAAAGGTGGCAACAAAGAGGCTGGCGGGCGCATCATAGACTTCCAGCGGTGTACCAATTTGCTCGACGTTGCCGCCATTTAACACCACTAACCGGTCGGCTAGCGTCATCGCCTCAACCTGATCGTGGGTAACATAGACCGCTGTCGTCTTGAGTTTTCGTTGCAGGCTTTTTATTTCTAAACGCATCTGAACACGTAGCTTAGCATCCAGGTTGGATAAGGGTTCATCAAACAAGAACACCTTGGGACGACGAACAATTGCACGGCCCATTGCCACGCGCTGACGTTGGCCACCAGACAGTTGATTGGGGCGTCTATCTAGCAAGTGAGCAAGCTCCAACATGGTCGCGACTTCGTTGACCAATGTTTCAATCTCCGCTTTTGGGGTGCCGCGGTTTCTCAATCCGTAAGCCATGTTATTAAACACACTCATGTGCGGGTAAAGCGCATAATTTTGAAACACCATCGCGATATCACGCTCACCCGGCTCCAGATCATTCACTCGCTTGTTGTCGATAATTAAGTCGCCATCCGAGATGGCCTCCAGGCCCGCAATCATGCGCAGTAATGTGGATTTACCACAGCCACTTGGGCCGACCAAGACAATCATCTCGCCATCTTGTACGGCCAAGTCGACACCATGAATAGCTTTGAACCCATTCGGATAGGTTTTTTGAAGTTGATCGAGGGTTACCGTTGCCATTTACTTCTCCGTCTCCACTAAGCCTTTAACAAATAGTTTTTGCATGCCCAAAACCACCAATACAGGCGGTAGCATTGCCATTAATGTGGTTGCCATTACGCGGTTCCATTCCACTTCACCGTCGCCAACAGACAACATGCGCTGAATACTCATCACGATGGTGTAATACTCGTCATCCGTGGTGATCAGAATGGGCCATAAATACTGGTTCCACCCATAGATAAAAGTGATCACAAACAGCGCGGCAATATTGGTGCGCGATAAGGGTAATAAAATATCTTTAAAAAATTTAAACGGACCTGCACCGTCCATGCGGGCGGCTTCCAGCATTTCCCCCGGCACGGTCATAAAGAACTGCCGGAATAAAAAGGTCGCGGTGGCGCTGGCGATCAGTGGAATCGTTAGGCCCGACATGGAATTCAACATATTGAGGTCGGCAATGACCTGGAATGTCGGCATAATTCGTACTTCAACAGGAAGCATTAAGGTCATAAAAATGATCCAAAATGCCAGCATGCGGCCAGGAAAACGGAAATAGACCACCGCATAGGCCGACAAAATTGAAATAGCCAGTTTGCCGATGGATATGCCCATCGCCATTAAAAATGAATTCCATAACATGCCTGCTACGGTGATATTTAACTCACGCGATGTCCCTTCGGTGAGTACTTCTGTAAACACAGATAAGCCTTTGTCACCAAACCATAATGGGGTGACACCACTCACAAACGCGCTGCTATCATGAGTGGCGGCGGTGAGCGCAAGCCACACGGGCAACGCAACAGAGGCCACACCCAGAATCAACACCAGATGCGAGAACACAGTAAGCCAAGGGCGACGTTCAACCATTAGTAGGCCACCTTCTTTTCAACATATTTAAACTGAATCACGGTTAATGCACCGACCAAGATCATCAGCACCACCGACTGGGCCGCGGATGAGCCCATATCGAGCCCAACAAAGCCATCGGCGTAAACTTTATAAACCAGCGTGGTTGTCGATTGACCTGGCCCGCCTTGGGTCATAGCGTGAATAACGCCGAACGTCTCGAAGAAGGCGTATACCAAGTTAACAACCAATAGAAAGAATGACGTGGGTGACAGCAGCGGAAAAATAATGGTCACAAACCGTTTCCCCGGTCCAGCCCCGTCAATCGCGGCCGCTTCAATCAATGATCGTGGGATCGACTGTAATCCTGCAAGAAAGAACAAAAAGTTATAGCTGATCTGCTTCCAGGTGGCGGCAATAATGACCATGGTCATGGCATCCCCAGAATGAATAAAGGGATTCCAATCGAGCCCAATGGCTTCAAGCGCATGGGCCAGTACACCCACGGTGGGGTTGAACATAAATAGCCAGAGCACCCCAGCGACAGCGGGAGCAACCGCATAAGGCCAAACCAATAAGGTTTTATAGCCCGTCGCGCCTTTGATCACACGATCGGCCATCACCGCGAGCACTAATGCCGAGAGAAGAGCAATAGCGGCGACTGAAAAACTAAAAAACAGCGTAGTGAAAAAGCTACTGTAATAGCTTGTATCACCAATGAGTGCGATAAAATTGTCAGCACCGACGAACTCGGTACTGAGCCCAAAGGGATCTTCAAGTAGCATCGACTGCCAGACCGCTTGTGCTGCTGGCCAAATAAAGAAAACAAACGTAATGAGCAGTTGCGGTGCGAGTAATAAAATGGGAAACGCACTGTGGTTAAATGTGGGTTTATTGGACATAGACTTTCTCAATAAAAAGAGCGGGCTCAGCGCACCGCTCCATAATACAAGGCGTAATTATTTGTTCGCTTTAGCAAACTTAGCGAGCAATCCGTTCGCACGTTCAACGGCCTCATCCAACGCTTCTTGCGCTGACTTATCACCCGACCAGACAGTTTCAAGCTCTTCGTTGATCACATCGCGAATTTGCACGAAGTTACCCAAACGAATACCTTTCGATGCAGGGGTGGGCTCCACTTCTGTCATCTGATTAATCGCGACATCTGTCCCCGGGTTCTTAGCGTAAAAGCCTTGCTTTTTACTTAGCTCATACGCACCGTGAGTGATCGGCAGATAGCCAGTAAATTGGTGCCAATCAGCTTGGATCTCTGGTTTTGACAAGAACGAGAAGAACTGAGCAACGCCCTTGTACTCTTCTGATTCATGACCTTGCAGAACCCAAAGCGTGGCGCCGCCAATAATCGTATTTCTTGGCTGCTCAACGGCTTTATCCCAGTAAGGCAGCTTGGCAACACCAAACTCAAAGTCTTTCACGCTCTCACGCACGCCCGCATAGGACGCTGAAGAGTTCATATACATGGCACACTCACCACTATAAAAAAGTGGTGCACTGTCAGAGCGACGGCCGCCATACTCAAAGATCCCAGCTTGTTGCCAGTCTGCCATTTTGGCGATGTGATCAACGAAAGGTGATTGGTTAATCAGCATCTCGTTATCCACACTGCTAAAGCCGTTATCATTAGTGGCAATCGGGGTATTATGACGTGCGCCGAGGTTTTCGATTTGTACCCAAGACTGCCAGCCGGTGGTGAAGCCACACTGGGTGCCATTGGCGAGAAGCTTTTCTGATACTTGCTCGACCTCTTCCCAAGTCTTAGGTGGTGTCACTCCCGCTTTGGCGAACAAATCTTTGTTGTAATAAAGCACCGGTGTTGAGCTGTTAAACGGCATAGACAACATGTTGCCATTTTCGTCTGAGTAGTAGCCGGTCACAGAAGAGAGATAATCAGACTGGTCGAACGGTACTTTGGCGTCTTGCATTAACTCATACACTGGGTAAATGGCGCCTTTTGCAGACATCATGGTCGCCGTGCCTACCTCAAACACTTGCACGATATGAGGTTGTTTGTTGGCGCGGAAGGCAGAGACCGCCCCCGTCATGGTTTCAGTATAGTTGCCCTTATAAACGGGCTTCACTGTGTAGTCGTCCTGACTGGCATTGAACTTCTCGGCCATTTCATTCACTTTTTCACCGAGATTTCCGCCCATTGCGTGCCACCATTCAATTTCGGTTGCAGCGTTGGCGGAAAACGAGGCCAACAACAAGGCCGAAGAAAGCGCGGTTAAGCGTTGGGTTTTCATGCGTCACTCCTTTTGAGGATGGGGTAATGTTCATCTGGCAACTTAATGAACAAAAATGAACATAATATGAACCTCACCGAAAAGGGAGATGACAATTGTATGACTTTTGACCGCGATCTCGTTGTCTGTGAAAAAAATGTTAATTAAAGCGTGTTCTGTGAATGAAAAGCATGAAATAAAAGGTAATAGTGGTGTAACAAATCTGTCACCTTTAACGGGGAGAAATGAAGTCCTGGTTGGCTTACAATAGATTTATTTAAGATAAAGAGATGTTCATATGAAAATCGAGCCCGAAAAGTCAGTTTTATCATCTACTCCGGTATCACCTCAGAAATTATGTGGTCACCGGGGTGTCGCCGCTCAAGCGCCTGAAAATACTTTAGCGTCGATCGCCCGCGTGCGTGAACTCGGCTTAAGTTGGGTGGAAGTGGATGTGCAATTAACCCAAGACGGCATTCCTGTAGTCTTTCATGATCAAACGTTATCCCGGTGCACGAATGGGAAAGGGGCGTTGAAAGACACCGCCTTAGTCGATTTACAGCAATTGGATGCGGGAAGCCACTTTTCAGCTGACTTTGCTCAACAACGAGTGCCGACATTAGCGGCCGTATTGGCACAAGTTCATCACGATGAGCTGCACCTTAACCTTGAGATAAAAACCTATGCCGATACCGATATTGCTGCATTATGCGACGCGGTATTTGATTGTTTATCGACAAGCCCTGTGAATGAGCGGCAGGTCTTAATCTCGTCTTTCTCTTTGGATGCGTTGCGGTATTGTCGCGATCAAAAACCGAGCCTCGCCCGGGCGATCTTATGGGAAACCATCCCTGACAATTGGCATGAGTTTCGCGATTTAGCCACACTTAGCATTCACTGCAACTATCGCCACCTCACCCAAGAGAAAGCAAAATCCGTTAAAGATTCAGGTTTAGCATTGAAGTGTTACACCCCTAATGATCCGCACGCCGTGGCACCTTTATGGGAGTGGGGAGTGGACATGATGATCACCGACGCCCCTGAGCGTTATTTATCGATAAGTTGATATCGACAAATTGAAAAAATAAGGAGGGAGTGTTGGTGACTAACGATTTGGGATTAAACTGGCGACAGCGAGATATTCTCAGCCAATTAGCCGATGTCGAACATTTAGAAACTGACCACTTGGCCGCGCATTTTTCCGTGACTACGCAGACTATCCGTCGCGATATTAATCAGCTTTGTGCATTGGGGCTCGCCCGTCGTCATCATGGTGGGATCAATATGCCCTCCGCACAGGCAAACAGTGACTATCAGCGCCGGCTTGAACGCCATCGTGGGATTAAAACTGGGATTGCGCAGGCTGTCGCCGAGCGTATTCCTGACGGGGCCACCGTGATGTTAGGCATTGGCACGACCGTCTCGGCGATTGCCGAACAGTTACTCACCCGACGTGATCTTCGGGTGATAACCAACAACGTACAAATCGCCCACATTCTCGGCGCTAATTCTGACCTGGAAATTTGGCTGGCCGGCGGAAAGTTACGGGCCAACGATCAAGATATGGTGGGCCATTCGGTGATTCAGTTTTTATCCCGCTTTCAAGCCGATATTGCCATTATTGGTTGTGCGGCGGTGAGTGAAGAAGGGTGGGCCTGCGAGTTTTCCCCGGATGAAGCCGATGTCAGTGACACCATGTTGGAAGCCGCCACCGCGCGTTGGCTGGTGGCTGATGGTTCAAAATGGCAGCGCAGTGCGCCGGTGAAAGTGAAAACGCTCAAGCAATTTGACTATGTGTTCACCGATCATACTGAGCTTGCCAGTGACATAGCCTTTGTTCCTTGTGCGTTTTAATCATGGCGAGTTAGACCGCAAGGTGTGATCATGCTTGCGCCGATAAGATCGCCCGATAGAGTGCTTCTGCGGCCTCACGCGGGGTTTGCTTCGGGTCGTAGAAAAACTCGTCAATCACATCAAAAATGGCACTTTGCACATAGCGTGTGGTCGACAGTCCATGTGACATACTCGGGCTTAAGGTGCCGTGTTCTTGCGCATAAAGAAACGCATCGCGCGATGCGTGGGCGCAATGATCATCCTCAGGCAATGGCACATCAAATCGGATCGGCAAAGAGCCTTTATAACGATTAAAATCGCGTTGAAATTGCGGTGTCAATAAATACGACGCTATATCCGCCTGGCTTTGCCGCTCGTTTTCATTGTTGGGTTTAAAAAACACAAAGCTGTCGACGTTATAGCTAAACGCGTGTTTAGTGCCAGGGACGGCAACACAGGTAAACGCCTTGCCTTCTTGCTGATTAGCTGCGAAAAATTCACCTTTCGCCCAATCTCCCATTACTTGCATGCCTGCCTGATTATTAATCAGCAGCTGCGTGGTATCGCTCCAGTTTCGGCCTTGACCCTTGTCATCGACATATTTGCGCATTTTGGCGAGTAAACGGAACGCTTCAATGACGCCGTCACTCAGTAATGCGTTGCGTTCGAAATTAAGAAACGCCCGCTGATAAAGTTGTGGTCCCATGACGGACAGGGCCAAGCTGTCAAACAGCGTCGCCACTTGCCAGGGCTCTCCGCCTAGGGCAAGGGGAACATAGCCTGCCTGTTTAAGTTTATCTGCCGCAGTAAAAAAGCTATCAAAGTCGGTCGGGATATCAGCATCCGCGGCCTCAAACGCACGTAAGTTAATCCATAGCCAATTTACTCGGTGGATATTAATGGGCGCGGCGACGTAATTGCCTTGATACTGCATCACATCTCTAAGTGGCGCAGGGATCTTGGCTTCCCACTGCTCGGCATTAGCAATATTATTAAGATTACGCAAAAAACCGAGTCTCGCCCACTCCGTGATCTCTGGGCCTTTGATTTGTGCGGCCAAAGGTGGATTGCCACTAATCGCACGAATTCTCAGTGTATTCATCGCACTGATCCCAGCGCGACCTCCTACCGCAAAATCTTGCCATTGATAGCCTTGTCGCTCCATGCCCTGACGTAATACCGAGGCGGCTTTGGCCTCTCCGGCTGAGGTCCACCAGTGAAGCACTTCAACCTTGCTTGCAGCGGCGCTAACGCTGTAGGCTAACAAACTGTACGCAAGCAGCGCACCCGATAAAAATCGTGTTGTTCGACGCATTATTCTTCTACCCGCGGGAAACTGATATCAACTTGTAATCCACCCTCACGATGATTACTGAGCACCATATCACCACCATGGGCATGAATGATATCTCTGGCGATCCCAAGGCCTAAGCCCGAGCCGTCACTGTCATCATGCAAGCGCACATAGGGATCGAACACTGACGTGAGTGCTTCTTCTGGAATACCAGGGCCTTCATCGATCAAGGTGATATCTAAGGTGTGCGTCGCGTCCATAACATAAATGGTTACTTTTTCGCCATACTTAACCCCGTTATCAATTAAATTGGATAAGCAACGTTTAAACGCGAGCGGTTTACAGGTAAATGGCGGCACGGCATCGCTTTCAATTTGCACCCGCATTCTGGTTTGGTTGTGGGGTTCAACAATCATCGCTAAAAAGTCGATCACATCAATCGCGGCCATATTCTCGTGAATATCGGTATCACGCACGGTTTGAACCGCGCCTTTCACCATCATTTCAAGATCGTCCAAGTCTTTATTTAATTTTGCCGTTTGTACCTCATCGTCGATCAGTTCCGCGCGCAGGCGTAACCGCGTAATAGGGGTTTTTAAATCATGCGACATCGAGCGAAAAAGGGTTTCCCGCTCGCGTAGATGGCGTTGTAAGCGTCGTTGCATCCGGTTGAAGGCTCGGGTCACAATCGCAATTTCAGCCGCGCCTTCTTCTTTAAGCGGGGGTTGCTCAATGTCAGTACTGAATAAATTAGCGGCCTTTGCTAATCGCTTTAGCGGTCGAGCTTGTTGACGAATTAAGATGTAGGTAAAAAATAGCAGCAAAGCGGTAATGACCACGATAAAGACCACTTGATCGGCGGTGATCAGCGTATCATCGAGGGTCACATAAGGCGCAGGAAGTAGGGCAGCGATATAAACCCATTCACCGGTTTTAAGCTCCATTTGCACCACCAGAATAGGTGGATTGAGTGGCTCTAAGCTTAAGGTGTGATGTGCCCAAGACTTGGGTAAATCTTGCAATAAAATATCGTTATTCAGCACCCGCAATGTTTCAGGGCGAGAAAAATCAACCTCGATGGTGTTTAACCCCGGCAGTTGTTGATGAAGAATGCCTGATACGGTATCGATAGCAACCTGTTTGGCTTGCGTGTCTTCGATCGGCGTGATGTGAATTTTTTCTTTATTGAATGAAACAAAAAACCGCGTGCCACCCATATTACGCAACTGATTCAATGCGACATGACGATACGCCACGGGTAAAGACTGAAAAAAGGTGGTGGTTGATGCAAACATGTTGGCTAAACTCGCCGATGCGGATTCTAATCCCTCTAGCTGGGTTCGCTTCGACTGAGTATACCAGATTGATGTCGCAATCCCTTGTGCCAACACCACCGATAGTAGCGTTAACAGCAGTGTTCTGGAAAGCAGAGAGCGTGGGATCAGTTTTTCGAGCCATTCATGATTCATACTGGATCTCGGCAACAAACATATAACCTGCACCACGTACCGTTTTAATTAGGTTCGCTTTACTGGTATCGCGTAAGCGTTGACGCAGACGGCTGACTTGAACATCAATACCACGCTCTTGCGCTTGGGCATCTCGCCCGCGTGTTGCCTGACTAATGGCGTTACGATCCAGTAGCTGGTGCGGGTGGTCGATAAAGAGCATGAGCAGTGCGTAGTCAGAGGCAGACAGCTCGATTTCCATCCCAGTGACAACATGATGCAGCTGCTGCGTAGCTGGCTCAAGACGCCACTGACCAAAGCGGATTGCTTTTGGGCGTGACAAGGTTGTTTCTTGTAACTGTTGAGTACGGCGCAGTAACGCGCGAATACGTGCAATCAGTTGGCGAGGGCTAAAGGGTTTTGCAATGTAATCATCCGCGCCCAACTCAAGTCCGACAATTTGATCCGTCTCGTCCGACACCGCCGTGAGCATAATGATGGGGACACCCGAGTCTTTGCGGATACGTTTACATAAGGTAAAGCCGTCATCACCCGGAAGCATGACGTCTAAAAGAATTAAGTCGGGATACTGCACGGCCAGCTTAGATTGCATCTCATGACCATTTTGCGCGGTGACTACGTCATAACCGGCTTTCGCCAGATAAGCCTGAAGAAGTTCACGAATTTCAACATCGTCATCCACCACCAAGATGCGTTTGGCTGAAGCCATAGTGCTTTTGTCCTCGTTGCTATTTTGATCGGTCCATTATCGGTGCTTTGTGGCTAAGATGCTAGAAACAACCCCGCAGTTTGTGTAATTAATCAGCGACTAACAAAAAGCCCCCAAGCGATATCGAGCTTGAGGGCTGTTAGGCGTGTTTGTATTGTTAAAACAGCGCCTACTTGCAGTAGGCGCTTCACATATTTTATTCACTATTACTTTGCATCGCTTTACGAATACACAGAGCGGCACCGCCCCATGTTACCGCTAAACCGATAAGCATCATTACGATTGCACCTGTTGTCATGCGTCTGTCTCCATATCACGAGCGGGTGTGGTTGTGCTGTTAACAATAATGCCAACAACCAGCATGGCTGCCACCAAGCCCCAACCGAGGGTTAGTAGCTCGAACTGCGCATAGCCACCATAGCCGTCGTTAAAGGTATCAATCAGGTTTTTAACCAAGATCACGGCCAGCATAATCGGGCTGATAAAGCGGATACAAATTTCCATCCACTGTCCCACATTAAATTCAGATACGCGATTCACGTATTGACGGATGTCAGACAGTTTCACTAGCCAGCCTACGACAATTAGCTCAAGCAAGCAGCTGGTTAACAATGCAACGTTGTTGACAAAGTAGTCGACTAAATCAAGCAGCAACAAGCCACCGTTGGTAGCAAACGCCATTGAGACCACAAAGCCCACACCACAAACCGCGATTGCCGCTTTTTGACGTGTGACATTCAACTTATCCATGATCGATGATGTAACCGCCTCGATGATCGAGATATGCGAGCTTAAGCCTGCCACCACCAGCGCTAAGAAGAACAAGGGACCCAAAATATAAGGAATAGGCAACAGATTAATTGCGGCTGGCAAAGTGACAAAGGCCAAGCCGACACCGCCGCTGACGACGTCAGTGATGCCCTTACTCTGTTCGGCGGCCATGTAGCCGAGAATAGAGAAGATCAACACACCCGCGACAATCGAAAAGCCGCAGTTAATCAACACCGTCATTAAGGCGTTATTATTCACATCCGATTTCTCAGGTAAATAGCTTGAGTAAGCGAGCATGATGGCAAAGCCGACAGAGAGAGTGAAGAAAATCTGCCCGTAAGCAGCGGACCAAACACTGGCATCTGTCAGTTTGCTAAAGTCTGGCGAAAACAAGTAGTTCAGCCCATCAAGCGCGCCCGGTAACATCACCACACGGCCAATTAGCAGCAGCACCATGATAAACAACAGTGGCATCATGATTTTGCTCGCCTTTTCGATCCCGCCTTTTACGCCACGGAATACGGCAGCAAACGTGATTGCCCACGCAATGATCATTGGAATTGCAATATGCCATTGCCAATCACCCAAATTAGTGGGCGAGTTTTCACCCAGCTTTAGGTAATCTGAAAAGAAGAAGGCGTTGGTATCTGTGCCCCAATCTTGTCCAAATGAGAAGCCAAAGTACGAAATGGCCCAACCAATGACCGCGACGTAGTAGATCCCAATCGTTGCAGCAATCAAGACTTGGAACCAACCGAGCCACTCAAACTTGGTGTTGAGTTTTGAGAAAACCACGGGCGATGAGCCACGTAATTTTTTCCCTAAACCAAACTCCATGATCATAAATGGAATACCGGCAGTGAGCATGGCGAAAAGGTAAGGGATAAAAAAGGCACCGCCACCGTTCTCATACGCCATATAGGGGAATCGCCAAATATTCCCTAGGCCGACTGCTGACCCAACGGCAGCGAGGATAAACCCAGCCCGTGAGCCCCATTGTTCTCTTTGCATATCTACTTACTCCTTTGCGAATTGCCCTTCTTGCGCTTATCCAAGCCCGCAGTGTTGTGATGCTGCGTTTTTTGGCCGATATGAAAGAAATAGCACATTCCCGCAATATTGATTTTTAACGTCCTGTTGCCCGAATGTTGATTTTTTTATCTAAAGCGGGCAGTCATTGCACATTAAGCACAGCAAGAGACTAAATCAATAGCCTTAAAACCAATAAGTTAGCAAAAAGATGGGGGTTAACCTGCAATAATGACGCTTTGACAGTTGTTGATGATAAAATTTTGTTGTTCTCTAGTGAAAAGAACTATCTTTTTTATCAATAGGTGGTGATTCATGGTTATTTGGTGGTGCACGTTAATTGACGAAAAAAACAGCATTAACAAGCGCTTTTATTGTACCACAGCGTGATGAAACATGATCCTGATAGCAGAATTGCAGCCCATAAAGGCGCACACTTAACCAGGTTTTATACTGTTGGTGAGCTAACTAGCGAACCAGCTAACCCGGTAACAAAATTAAAAACGTAAACAGTAAGGAGTCAGGCGATGAACACCACATTGGGCTACGCGTTAATCACCGCAGCTTGTGCGCTAGGCATGATATTTACCTTCGCTGCGGTGGCAGTGATGGGGTAAAAGTGAACAATGTAGATAAGTGTCAGGTTAGATGCTTACTGAAACACGCTCACTCATCCGTAACGGGGTAAGCGCTAGCGCAGCGTTACACGACGCGTTAGACTATGCGGCATCGTTCAATAAAAACAGATGCATAACGTGAGTGTGCTCGTAAGGGGCGAGTGTGGTAGACAGCAAGCAAGCCGTACAACCTAAGATGTTTGCGGCCGATACGCAGGCTATCGGTTTAAATAAGAGCCAGCCTTCGCGACCGCAAAGAATTTCCTTGGTCCTGCAAGGAGGTGGGCAGCGCGGTATTTTTACGGCGGGTGTCATCGACGCATTTTTGACTCGCCACTTTGATCCGTTCGAGCACTATTATGGTACGTCCGCTGGGGCGCTCAATATGAGCGCGTATGTCTGCCAACAATACCAATATGGCTACCGATTTATTACCCAGCTGACGACCCAAGAACGCTTCTTCCACTTAATGAAGTATGTGCGGCGTCAGCATCATATGGATCTTGATTGGGCACTAGAGACCGCGCTACCCGGAAAAGAGACGGCATTGGACATGGAGACGGCACGTCGTCACCTGCAAAATCGATATGCCTATGCGTGTGCAACCGATGTCGATATCTTGAAACCTGCCTTTTTCTCGCTCACAGAAGATAATTGGCCTGATGCGCTTAAGGCAACCTGTGCCATTCCACTGTTGTATCCACACCCGGTTAATATCAACGAACACCGGTACGTCGATGGTGGCGTAACTGCTGCAATCCCAGCGAAAGAAGCGTTTGCGCGCGGCGCGGATATCATTGTGGTGATCCGTACAGAGCCTGATGTAGAACAGGAAAAACGCGTCGATGATAGCGGTCGCTTTCTTGAAACACTGCGAGCACGATTTGAAACCCACAAACCCCAATTTAAAATCGCGGATTACCTCACTAACTTTGAAGAAAAATATCGACTAGCCCGGTTTGAAACCTTTCAAAAAGAGCTGAGTAAGCAGTTAGGAGAGTTATCGGAACGCTATAAGTCGAGCCGAGAGCAGTGGGTCAGTCGAGTGAAAGACAGTATGAGAGAGAAGGCGATGCAAAATGGCGGACGCTGGCTGTTCGGTGGTGACACCATTTATCGGCTACAATCGCTATCGGGTAAGCCACTCAGTACCGACATGCTGAAAATGTTCACCACCCACTATCAAAGCTATCAAAGTGAGCTACAGTTTTTGGCCAACCCACCTGCGCGTGCGCAAGTGCTACAAATTGCGCCGAATGAGCCGCTGCAAAGCAGTGCGTTGTTGAGCAAATCTGAAGCCTTGGAGGCGGATTATCAATTGGGCCTAACATTGGGCAATCAGTTTCTAGATCAATATGGCGATGCGCTGGTGGCCTTGTCATCGGTCGATAACTCAGAGTTTGAGTCGACCTCGGCTCCCATGCCGCATCAAGGATAGGTGGATGACGGAATTTGAAAAAATGCAGCGAGGCTTGCCGTACTGTCCTGCCGATGAGGAACTGACGTTGTTTCGTTATGCGGCGCGCCGACTGTGCCAACAATTTAATCGACTGGATCCAGAGGATGCCTCCAGCTTAAATGTGGTCACCACTAAACTGTTTGCGCATATCGGTGACAACGTCGAAATCGATGCGCCCTTCTTTTGTCATTACGGTATGAATATTAGTATCGGCAGTAATGTCAGTGTCGGGCCCAATTGCACGATTCTAGATGGCGCGCATGTCAGCGTTGGCGATAATGTCAGCATTGGCCCGAACGTTGGGATCTATACCACCCGCCATCGCGTATTACCGCTAGATATTGCCCGTGGTGAGTGTGAGTCTTCTCAAGATGTGATTATTGGTAACAACGTCATTATTGAAGGCAATACGGTGATTAAAGCGGGCATTGCAATCGGTGAGGGGGTCGTGATTGAAGCAGGATCTGTCGTGGATACAGACATTGAGCCTTTCTCTATTGTCGCGGGTAATCCTGCCGTTGTGGTGCGCCGGTTACAATAAACACACTCAATATCTGAATATATAATGTTATAACATAACCCTTTTGTGTTATATTATAACATCTTCTCATTGGCATCCGATCGTGGGTGTAGTAATGTTAGCGCCCTGAATCGGGTATCAGCAGTAAGAGATAAACGCATAATGGTTAAAGTTAGGGCCCGAGTGCCGTTGAAAGTCGGGGTGGGAAGCGAGATCCCCGCAGAGATCCTTTCCTTCCATGGATTACAATCCGAACAAGAGCACGTCGCGCTGATCTTTAAGCAGGCCGATCACACGGCTAATCCACCGCTAGTACGTATGCACTCTGAGTGCCTAACCGGCGATGTCTTTCACTCCTCACGCTGTGATTGCGGCGAACAACTAGAAGAAACTATCCATAAAATGGGTGAAGATGGCGGGATTATTTTGTACCTCCGTCAAGAAGGACGAGGAATTGGTCTGTACAATAAGTTAGACGCCTATAAGTTACAAAGCGAAGGCATGACAACTTACGAAGCCAATAATCATCTTGGCTTTGCTGACGATCTGCGAGAGTTTACCGAAGCGGCGCAAATGCTCAAAGCGCTTAATATTGATTGCATCCGCTTAGTGACCAATAACCCGAAAAAAATCGAAGAATTACAAGCCGCAGGTATCACCTTAAAAGAAGTGATTGGCACCAAAGCCCACCTTAAAGATGGTAACCGTAATTATCTGAAAGCCAAGATCGAACACGGCAAGCATCGTCTCAATCTTGAGCAAGACTGAATATTAAGCGTTAACGCCTCGTAATTTGGCAAAAAGGCAGTGACAGTGGCTGCCTTTTTTGGTTAGAGTTTCGGTATTATATCAGTCATCACTCAAGGACGAGTTATGCGTGTACCGGCTTGGCGTTATCTCTTTCCCCCTTTACCTCCCGTTGCCATGTTAGCGGCAATTGGCGGCGGGCTTGCATTAACGTATTACTTTCCTTTTGATATTAAGCTAGGCAGCCCCAGCTGGGCGATTGCACCGTTTGTCGTTGCCTTAGGGCTATTGCTGGCGGCGAAATGGGCGTTTCATCGTCATCACACCACTGTCGATCCGCTACAAGCCCCCTCCGCGCTGGTCACTACAGGCATCTACGCTTATAGCCGTAACCCAATGTACTTGGCGATGATATTGATCATTGTTGCCGCCGGGTTCTACTTTAATGCGCTATGGTGCTGGGGGATGATCCCTGCTTTTATGGCTTACTTGTCTGCCACATTTATTCCTGCCGAAGAGTATCGCTTGTTGAGCCAATGGCCCGATGAATTTGAAGCCTACAAAGCACAGGTGCGTCGCTGGATTTAGGATTAGATAAACTAATCTTTAATATAACAAAGAATCGGGGTGGTGAGGCTAAACGTCGATTGCTTACCTTGCCTGCAAAGCCTATCATTCCCTCATCATAAACAAGGTGTTCTCGGAGGTTATGTCCTTAACCTCAATCTTGCTTCGTTTTTCAATGTTTATTTCGCATAATAATTTTCAGGAGTGTTGGTATGTCCTCGGCAATGCCTATGGGCAAGCTATTGCTATTGATCGTGATGTTGGCAGCGGTTGGGCAAATGACCCAAACCATGTATGTACCTTCTATTGGCGTGATGGCGACGGACTTTGCGGTGTCACCGTCACGGTTACAAGCAGTTATGGCCTGTTATTTGATTCCGTACGGATTATCGCAGTTCATTTATGGTGCCGTGTCTGACCGAGTAGGGCGTAAACCCGTGATATTGGCCGGCCTGGTACTATTTTTAGTGGGTACAGGCGTAACCTTACTGGTGAGCTCATTTAACGGTTTTTTGATTGGCAGCGTCGTTCAAGGTGCTGGCATTGGCTGTGGCGGCGCCATGGCGCGTACACTCCCGCGAGACTGTTTTTCTGGTGCTAAACTGCACCGCGCTAATAGCCTTGTCAGTATGGGACTGATTTTCTCTCCCTTACTTGCGCCGCTACTCGGGGGATTTTTAACCGAAGCATTAAACTGGCGCGCGAGCTACTTTTTCTTGCTCCTACTAGGCATTGCCGTGTATGCGATCATGACGCTGCGATTTACCGAAACATTGCCACGTGAGTCACGTCAACCCGGTCACTTTGGTACACGTTACCGCCATGTTATGGGCTCACGTCGCTTTAGAGGCTATCTGCTTTGCCTCGTGACTGTGTTTGCCGGTGTCTCTCTGTTTGAAGCAGCGGCAGGTGTAATTATGTCCGATACCATGGCGTTATCACCGCGTATGATTAGTTTGCTTTTTGTGGTACCACTTCCTGCTTACTTAGTGGGGGCGGGACTATCGAGCCGATTCGCCGACAGCCTGGGCTATTATGCCACGTTGGCACTGGGCAGCGTCCTCGCTCTGATGGGGGCAGGATTGATCACCTTACCTGGCCTAATGGGTGAGGTGTCACTTTATGCATTGATTGGTGGTGGCTGTGTTTACTTTGCCGGAGCAGGCATTCTGTTTCCCGCGGCAAGCACCGGTGCAATTAGCCCGTTCCCTCATCATGCAGGAACCGCCGGCGCGATTTTAGGCGGTACACAAAACCTTTTGGCAGGGGTAGTCACCTTGGTGGCAAGTCAGTTGGGCGTGGCAAGTCAACTCTCTCTGGGGGCAATCATGCTGATACTCGGCACACTCGCCACGATCGGGCTATTCATCAGCTATCACGCAGAAACTCATGGCGATGATCACGCTTCGCTCACCGCGCATTAATCGGTCATAATATCGTGATTACCCGCAAAACCGACAACAACGGCAGTGAAAGGGCTGCCGTTACGGCTAAGTTTGAATGCGCTTGAGAGCCTCAAGATAAGTGTAAGGACATTAATGCAACTGCTTTCCGTTTCGGTTCCACAGCATATGGCAGAATTTATTATCGATATCGCGGCTAATCAGCATGCGCGCGAATACAGGTTTAAGCACTTCGTCGCCGGCCAGTCCAATTTGCACTTCTGCACACTGAGATAAATCTATATCAGCGCCCACGTGTTCAGGCCAGTCACTGTTAACCTCGACCACAATCGCACCGCCTTCGTCTTCAAACCGAGATTCAAAAAGCAGCAAATCGTCATGCTCCAAGTTGTCGGGGGCCATTTCGGTAAAAATATCAAACGCGGTCTCGATCATATCCTCTAAGTTAAGCAGGTTGTGTTGCGTCATAATTATCTCTCGTTGGGGTGTGCATGGTCGCACTATAACATGCGCAAGGTGGCATCTCAGCTATCAAAAACGCCAAGAGTGGGGCATGGCTCTAGAGATTCGTATGGCACCCCCTAAATCATGCACAGAGAACCACTCTGGTGATTATCACAGAGACTGACTAAAATTGAAGCAGAACCGTTGTTAGAGCGTTGATTTGTTAATGCAGATGACCAACAATAGCGCGCCTGTTCAACCGTGTGTAAAAGTCGTGACTCAGTTGCAATCTCGAACCGCGTATTTACCCGAGCCCGATCGGCGTGCGCCATTCCAATCTGAATTTATTCCCGTGATGATCAAAGCGGTGAAACAGCTGCGTGCTCTGCTTGGCAAGCGGCTTCACGGTGTGTATATCAGTGGCGATATTGTCTGGCGCCGTGCGGTCGTCAAAGAAACGGTGTTATCACTGACCGTTGTGTGCCAACAGGCGTTAACGCTTGATCAATCTAATGCGTTAAATACCTTGTTGTGGCGATTGAAAACCAGCCATAGCAAAGTGATCAGTGATTGCCATATCGACATAGTGACAGTGTCACATGTTAGCGATCTGTCGCAAGTCTTCCATTGGGGCTTCTTTTTTAAGCACAGAGCGATTTGCCTGTATGGACAAGATCTCTCTCTTAGTTTTGGCTTGTTCGAAGCCAGTTGGGAAGTGGCAAAAGCCATGAATCCAGACGTATCGGAAAAGCTTGCGCGCGCCAAGCAAAAGGTGACCGCCGCGACAACTTGGAATACCCAGCTCAACGTCGCACAATCGATCGCCGATACCTTAATACGCGCCGCATTTGGGTTAGTTATGCATAAAGAAGCACGTTGGAGTGAGTCATTAGAAGAGTGTGCCGACGCATTTATCAAACATTATCCTGCTCAGAAAACCGCAATTGAGCGACTTTTTATACTACTAGAACGCAAACCTGTAAAAAAACGTGCTGTTATGACCCTCCTCAATGACTTTGGTGATTGGTTGATCAAAGAATATGCCCGTATTGACTTTAAAATTGGTTAACAGGCATTGAAGGCAAGTTTGCGCCTTATCGGTTGATTATATTTGGGCTTATTCTGTGAGCTAACCCACCTCATACCCTACAAATGAGTAACAGAATCTGATCTTGGTCAATAAAACAGTGTAACAAACTTTTCACAAAAGAGAGTTTGTTGAACTATGAAACCAGAAAATGGCATGGCGAATCGACTTTTACGATGTATTTATTCAGTATTTATGACTAAATAGTTATTTACATCCTATGTGTGATTCGATAATCTGCATGCCAGTCAGTCACAGTGAGTGAATAATTAATCGCCAAAGTGGTTGGTTTTCGCTGTGAGATAAATAAAAATTCAGGATYCAGACGTATGCAAAAAACTGACACACTCTCCAAGAAGGCACCTTCGACGAGAAATATTCTGATGTTCGCGATCCCATCGCTGCTTGGGTTGCTGTTTTTCATGACACCCATTACTTTCGGCGACAGTGTCACTATCCCTATTGCGGTGATGGCCAGCACTGTGTTGGACTTGTTAGGTAATAGTGCAACCGCGGTCGTCACTGCCTTAGTGGTGTTGAGTGCCGTTGTTTCAGTATTGGTTACCTTGACCAAACCTGCCGTGATCACACGTCATGGCTTCCTTAATGGCTTATTCAACGTAACCCCCATTTGGTTGGCAACTCGTATATTTGGCGCTGTTTTTGTCATCATGGCGTTTTATGGGATCGGTACGCCAGTGATCATGGGTGAAACCACCGGGGCGTTTGTGCTTAATGAATTGCTGCCTACCTTGCTTTCGGTATTCATTTTTGCCGGTTTATTGTTACCACTGCTAACCAGCTTTGGTTTATTGGAGTTATTGGGCGCGGTGTTCACCAAAGTCATGCGCCCACTGTTTGGTTTGCCGGGGCGCTCGGCCGTTGATTGTGCGGCGTCTTGGTTGGGCGACGGTAGTGTCGGCATTTTGATGACCAGCAAACAGTATGAGCAGGGCTTTTACACCCAGCGAGAAGCGGCGGTTGTCGGCACCACCTTCTCAGCGGTATCGATCAGTTTTAGCTTGGTGGTGATTGCACAAGTTAATTTGATGCATATGTTTACCTGGTTCTATCTCACTGTATGTTTAGCCGGGATTGCGGCGGCAATAGTGGTGCCACGTTTGCCTCCTTTATGCTGGAAAAAAGACGCGTTAATCGATAACTCAGAGCGACAAGGTGACGAGGAAACATTACCAGAAGGGTATTCTACGTTAAGCTATGGCCTGCATTGTGCCCTCAACCGTGCCGAGAAAATCCGCTCGGTGAACAGCGTGCTCAAAGAGGGCGCCCAAAACGCTGTCGACATGGTACTCGGTGTCTTGCCTGTGGTGATGGCAATCGGAACCGCGGCACTGATGGTCGCAGAATATACCGACGTCTTTAGTATTCTCGGCGCACCCTTTGTACCACTGCTTGAATTGCTGCACATTCCTGATGCGGTGAAGGCGTCCGAGACCATGGTGATCGGTTTTGCTGATATGTTTATCCCGGCTATTCTTGCGGCAGACATTGAAAGCGAAATGACCCGCTTTGTGATTGCAACCGTGTCGGTCACTCAGCTGATTTATATCTCCGAAGTAGGTGCACTCTTGCTCGGCAGTAAGATTCCAGTAAAACTGTGGGAGCTGTTTGTGATCTTTATTTTGCGTACCCTGGTGACGCTTCCCGTTGTTGCAGGTATCGCCCATTTGATTTTCTAACGGATGATAGAGCGCGAGTAAAACACAATGACGTCTCACTCGATGAAGGGTGAGGCGTTTTTTTTAAAAAGGGAGACGGGATGAAAATTGTGACATTGCACGGCTTATACATGCACGGCATCTTTTTGATCCCCCTGTGTGAGCGGCTGGAAAAACAGGGCCATCAGGTGCTGAATCTTTCGTATAACACCTTGAACCCAGACTTCGATGAGATAAACGCTAAAATTGATGCGTTTATTGGCCAAGCGCCCGCCATTCTTATTGGTCACTCAATGGGTGGGCTGATTATTCGACGCTACCTTGAGCGCCAAACCGAGCGCCTCTCGTCTGGCACGATAAACGTTCGTGCGGTGATCACCTTAGGGACTCCGCACCAAGGTGCTCAACTTGCTCGTTTATTTGGTGACCTTGGGTGGGGCGGCTGGTTATTTCAACGTAGTGAGCACCTGTTGATCCCAGATACCGTTACCCCTTGGGTCGACTTGCCACCGTTGCACAGCCTCGCCGGAGATTGTCCCTTCGGCCCCGCGGCTATGCTGTTAAAAAAACAAGTCTGTGATGGCACCGTGTTGGTTGAAGAAACAAAAATCGAAGGCATGACTAGTCACGATGTGTACCCGGTTACCCACATTGCCTTACTATTCTCACGCCGAGTGAGCGATAAAGTGAGCGCGATTATTGAGAGCTACCGACCCGCCTGCGAAAAAGCCGGCGAGCCGAGGGACTAAGCGAACGACGCTTTACTGGGTAAATAAATGGGTAACTTGGTAGATAAATGGGTAACTTGATAAATAAAGGGGTAGTATCGGATTATCCTCACCATCAATACAAGGGCTCTTCATTGGTTAGCCATTTGGCGACAAAGCTGCCATCAGGATCGTATTGCGCGGCTTGCTTGTCGAGATTAAATCGGCGGCTGCCGCGGGGATCAGCCCCTACACCCGCCAAATATTGCCAATTGCCATAGTTGGCCGCCACATCAAAATCAATCAGCTGCTGCTCAAAATACGCTGCGCCATAACGCCAATCGATCCCAAGCTCGTGAATTAAACAGCTGGCGACTAACTGGCGACTACGGTTAGAGATCCACCCAGTGTGTTTTAACTGACGCATGGCGGCATTCACAATCGGGAAATCGGTACTGCCTTCGCGCCATGCCATAAAGGCTTCAGCATAAAACGTGGTTAGAGGACGTTTATTGGCGATACCTTTAAAGCGGAAAAAGCGCGCACCGTAGTGATACAGCATCCACTGAAAATATTCGCGCCATAACAACTCAAAATACAACCAATAGGTCGATTCATTCTGCTCGACATTGCGCTCATAGCGGTCTAACTCCGCTGCCGCCCAACGTACCGACAAGCAACCGTTGCCCAGCCAAGCCGATAAACGCGAAGAAAACGCCCACCCATCAAGACCATTACGCGTTTCTTTATAACGCTGGACCCGGTGCGTATCCCATAAGAAATGATTCAACTGGGCGCGGCCGGCAATTTCACCGCCTTGATACGGGGAAATGCGACGGTCGGACAGTGGTGCCGGCTCAGATGTCATGCCAGCCAAGGGCGCGGGTAATAACTCAGGCACCGGCAAGGGTAATCGCGGTTGGATCCCTTTCTTTTCGACCGCTTTACGAAACTGCGTAAACGTTGGCGGGATATCAGGTAAATCAAACGGCAACTGGTGTTGTGTAAACAGCGTATGCGCATCGGACACCACCACCCGCTGCGGAAAGCGGCTGACTAAGGTGTCTACCTGATGGCGCTCACGCGTACCAGGGTGGTCGGTGACGCCAATCAGATCAAACTCATGATCCATACAAAGGTTCGCCACCACTTCCAGCGGGTTGCCCGTACGAATAATCAGCTTTTGCCCCATGGCATCTAAGGCGCGGTGCAGCTCCGTTAAGCTTTGCCACAAAAATGCCTCGCGCTGAGGGCCCAAATGCTTGCTTTGAAAATGATCTGCACGTGACCAGCTCGGATCAATCACAAACACGCAGGTCAGCGTGTCACAGCTTGAGGCCAAATTAGCGAGCGCAGGATTGTCGTGTATTCGAAGGTCGTGGCGAAACCACATGAGTCCACGTTGCATACAAATCTCCTTTTTCTCACCAATACGCTGTGATACCAGTATCGGATTGCTTACACAGTATGGCTGCTTAGTAATTAAACAGCCATACGAGAAAGTGGATGATTGGGCATCACAGGGAAGGGGGCTGGGCTATCGGGCGGTTAGATTTGGCGCTGACGCTGCGCCCACATCCCGATAAAGATAAAGGTCGCCACTAAGCCGGCAAACAGCCAATGATCAGGCCATCCACGCATTTTACCCGCAAGCCACGGCGACACCGCTATAATGAAAGCGCCGTAACCAAAAGCATTGATTGCCACAAATACCAGAGTACGAACAATAAAATGGTGTCCGGTTAATAAACGGCGTAGGGTACGGTTAATGTCATTACCAAACACCACCAAAAGCGACGCGACAATAGCCATCGCAATATCATTTAGCCAAGGCGTTAACCACGCACCGGCCTGAGAGAGCCAAGAGATTAAAATATTCATAATGATAAACACTGTGTAGAATGCGGCTAGGTTACTGATTTCTGCTGGCGACTTCCAGCGCTGACTGAGGCCGCACTCGGTTGGGCCGCATCCGGTTGGGCTACAGCTGGCTGCGCCACGACGTAAGGAGAAAGCATGAAGATCGCATCGATCGGGCTTGGCGACATTGCCCAGAAAGCGTATCTACCCTTATTGGCCAACTGGCCAGGATTAGATTGGGTCTTGTGTAGCCGTGATAGCCAAAAGTTGGCTGCGCTCGCATATCAATATCGGGTGACGAACACGGCCACCGACATCCATGAATGCTTGGCGCTTGGTGTGGATGGGGTGATGATCCATAGCGCGACCGACTCGCATGCGGCCTTGATTCGTCCCTGCCTCGAAGCTGGCGTGCCGGTATTTGTTGATAAACCCGTTGCCCCTTCAGGCGCAGACGTTGAAACCTTATTTAACTTGGCTGAGCAACACCAAACGCCGTTGTTTGTCGGGTTTAATCGCCGTTATTTGCCACTGTTAAACACCCATCTGAACGATCAGCGTCCGGAAGATGAGTTAGGCACACCGTTGTTATCGTTGCGCTGGGAAAAACACCGCCATGCGCTGCCTGATGCGCCACGCCGCTTTATTTTTGACGACTTTATTCATCCGCTCGACAGTATTAATGTACATGGCGACATGAGTATTGATGATTTAGACGTGTTCGCGCAATTTGGTGAAGGGTTTCTCGGCCGATTAGATGTGCGCTGGCACCGTGATAATAGCTTGTTTGAAGCCAGCATGAATCGCCAATACGGTGCCACCAAAGAAACCATTGCCGCTGCGTATCGTAATGAGTGCTATTTCTTTGATGGCTTTACCCGAGGCGAACGCATGCAAGACAACGTAATCACTCAACTTAGCCTCCCAGATTGGACCGGTATGCAGGCGAGCAAAGGATTTGAGGCAATGCTAACTCACTGGTTTGAGGTGGTCAGCGCAGGCTGGGTTGAAACCTCACTGACTCAGCGTAACGTCTCAACCCATTGGACCGCCGACGATCTTGTGGTGTACTGCGACGCATTGCGCGATAGTGACTAAATCGAACATGCCGTTCCCGGCGCGCAGCGGGATTAAACTTGCGCTGTCTCAGTTTGTGGTTCGCCGGTTAAATAGGGCATTAACAATGCACGCACATTTAAGGTGACATCCAACTTCGCGGCCAGTAAATACAAGCCCGCAATTTTACGATGCAAAAACAACGCATCGGCCGGCGGCGTATGCCAATAGCCTTGCTCCATACTCAAGGCGACGCCGCGATTACGTAAGCGCGTGGCTAAGTCTGCTTGCCCAAACGCAAATGGCGCATCGGCAGCAATGGGCTCACAAGCGGTGTTCACCAGCTCAAGCACGCTGGCCTTTTGCTCGGGTAAAATATGCTCAGCAAAAAAGCCAATCTGAGTCAGCGCCGCTTCAATCCCTGCATTATCTTTTTCTATCGCCGCCAAAAACAGCTTGCGATAGCCATCGGTAAACGTCGGTGCATACTGACGCGTGGCGCCAAAATCGAGCAATACCACGCGGCCCGTGTCTGGCTGATACAAGTAGTTAGCGAAGTTCGGATCGGTTTGCACCTCCCCAAACATAAACACCTCTTCAAACAGCAATTGGAACAAACGACTTACCACCCGCTGGCGTATCGCTTCTGAAGCACGGTCAAGCTGCTCAATGGGTTCACCCGCCATATAACTCATGGTTAGAATGCGATCCGAGGTAAGAGCTGAGTGTACCTTAGGCACCACTAAGCCGTCAGCGTCTTTTAAATGGGTACCAAACCGGATAAGCGACTGCGCTTCTTTCAGGTAATCGGCTTCGTCATGCAACTGTTGCTTGGCTTCATCGAGCAAAGCTTGGTAGTTCGCCTCTTTGGGGATAAGGCCACTCAAACGCAGCAGAGTGATGACATTGTCGACATCGCTATCAATGCTGTCTTTGATGCGTGGATATTGCACCTTCACTGCCACTTTGTCACCGGCATCGGTATACGCTTCGTGCACTTGACCAATGGAAGCTGACGCGATGGGAGAGAAGCGAAAATGGGTAAATTCTGCTTGCCAATTGTCGCCCCATTGTTCGTTAAGCACGGCTTTAAGCTGTGCTGGCGGCATGGGCGTGGCATGATTACGCAACCGCGCGAGCAGGTCGCTGAGCTCTGGCGGGATCAAATCGCCCGCATCCATCGACAACAGTTGACCCACCTTCATCGCCGCGCCGCGTAAATCTGCCAATTTATCGGCCACGTGGGCAATATTGGCCGGTGACATCACCAAATCTTTACGACTTGGCCGATTTCCCTGCGCAAACTGCTTCGTGCCTTCCCACGCAACATTCGACGCCACTCGCCCGGCTATTGAAGCCAACGCCCCAAAACGAGACCATTTACCATGCGGAACCTTGCTGCTTTTCATAACCATCTCCTTATCACCCACTAAGTGTACGGTATAAACCGAGGAATGGTTTGGTTGGGGGTTTTGGTTACTGCTTTCCACGCTGGCTATAAGCCGTAAGTAAGTAGTCAATAAGTTCTACTATCGCGTGACCTAGTACTTCGGTATCTTCCTGTCTAACTGGATGGCTGAGTACAAAGTGATCTTTTTCGATTCGAAACCATGCTGGTGCAGTTTTCGTCTCCTTAGTGAAAGCAGCTATCGGATTATTTTTCCAATAAGCTAACCAAGCGGCAGAATTTGCAGGCTCTTCTTTCACTTTCGCAAGGATGTCGCGCTCAGCAAGGTGAGGGTAATGCTGCAACAGAGACCGGCTTTTTTCTGCTAATTGTCTCAGGCTTGGGGGCGTACTTAGGCCATCGAGTGCTATAAAAGCCTGCAATGTTATCGCTTTAAAGCATTTGGTCATGCTTGTTTTTTGCACGCCCTGTCGCAGAAATTCAAAATATGGGATTAGCTTCTGCGTTTCTTTGTCATCTTTCTCGTGAGCCGCCACCAGTTCAAACCAGCTACCGTGCTGCTTATCTGCCTTCTTAAGGCTTTCGTACTCATGATAAAATTCTGCTGCGGTCGGTCTATGTCCCAGTTTTTGTTCCAGGTAAAGCAAGTCTTGTAAGGCTGTAGTGCGCTGTTGTTCTGCTAATTTATGCCAGAAATCGGTCACTTCAAGGTCGAAGTTGGTATAACAGCCTTTCGGAAGTTCAGGTGATTTAATCTTCTTAATGGCTTCCCGGATATTTGAGGTTCCGAGTAAAGCCATAGGCTTCAATAGGAAGCTGTGATGGTTACCGATAAAGTCCATAACAACCAGGTGAGTTTTATTATCTGCTAATCGTAAGCCACGACCTAGTTGCTGCAGAAAAACAATCTTAGACTCGCTGGGGCGCAACATCATTACAGTGTCAATGCCAGGTAAATCAACCCCTTCATTAAACAGGTCAACGGTGAACAAGACTTTCAGTTGTCCATCTTTTAGCATGGATAGTGCTTGATTTCGGCGCAAATGTGATTTGCTATGAACGGCGGCAGATGTGACGCCATGACGATTAAAATAAGCTGCCATATAATCGGCGTGCTTGGTGGAGATACAGAATGCTAGAGTACGTTCCTGAGTGTACTTCTTCCAGGTTTCAAAAGCATGTTTTGCTCGATTTTGACTGGCAAACTGATATTCCAAAGCTTCTGGATCAAACTTACCATTACGCCAAGGAATCGAGGTGTAATCGACATACCCATCCCAGATCCCATAGTAATAAAAAGGCACCAAAGCGCCACTATCTATGCCATGAACCAGATTACGCTCAAATACAAGGTTGTTATCACACAGACTCAGGATATCGGCTTGATCACTTCGCTCCGGTGTTGCGGTAAGGCCAAGCATAAATTGAGGTCTGAAGTAATCGAGTAAGGCGCGGTAGATTGGTGCACTCGCATGGTGAAACTCATCGACTACAACGTAATCAAAATGATGCGGATCAAACTGAACTAGATGTTCTTGTTTCCCGATGGTCTGAATGGATGCGAATAAACAGTCAGCATTTTCCTGACGTACTTTGCTGGCGTAAAGTCCCGTGCTGTAGTGGGGGAGTAGCTGAGAAAAGGTATCTTGAGCCTGTATTAAAATTTCCTCCCGATGAGCAACAAATAAGACGCGTTTAGCCTGTATTTGCTGCGCATCAAAAGCACTCAGCCACGTTTTGCCCATTCCTGTCGCTAAGACAACCAAACCCCGAAGATACCCCTGCTCTCTAGTGTCAGCCAAAGCCTTTAAAGCGACTTCTTGGTCTGGTCTTGGATAAAAAGCGTCCTTTTTCTCTGAAGGAAAAAAGTGAGTAATTTGAGGCGGTTCTCGTCGTGCAATATAGTGTTGCACCCATTCAAATGTGAGCTCGGCGGTTTGATGGTGATGGAAAATATGATCAAATGCCTCACGTATACGGTAAAACTGATTTTGACTATCGTTGTTGTCCGCAATGAGATCATAGCGTAAAGCCCACTCATGGGCGCTAGTCAATGCTTGTTGACTGAGGTTATTTGAGCCGATGAAAGCGCAGCCCTCTCTTTGTTCATTGCAGATAAAAATGTACGCTTTCATATGAAAGCCATCATTAGGTTGACACTGATAGATTCTTAACTCGCCCCCGGGCAGACTGAGTAACTGTTCTAGTGCTTTTGGATCGGTGATGTGTAGATAGTCAGATGTCAATATCTTGAGGCTTGCTCCTCGTTCAATCGCTTCATGGAGGGCATCGAAAATCAGGTTAAGACCGCTACGACGGATAAAGGATACCGTTATTTCTAATTCACTGGCATGGTTGATAGCATGGAGTAGTTGAGGTAATAAGGGCTGTTGCAGTCCGGTCGTGAGAACATCCGGATGTTGAGTTAGACTTGAAACTTTTTGTCCTTGCACTGAGCTATATCCTGTTAACGACGAGCTTATCAAAATGGATGACCGAATAATGACATACTGTAATACAGTTAAATCTTCCATTCACTACTATAACGAGCATGCCGACACTTTTATAATTACAACTCAAGAGGTTGACATGAGGAATCTCTATCAGCAGGTGATTCCATCGTTATCAGCTGGAGGTGCCATTCTTGATGCCGGTTGTGGTTCTGGACGTGATGCTCTGAATTTTAAAAAAATGGGGTTTGACGTTGAGGCATTTGATGCAAGCAAGGCCATGTCGGAAGCGGCATCGCAACTTGTTGGGCAGACTGTACATTGTTGTACATTCATGGAGTACACCACTCAAAGGCAGTTTGATGCTATCTGGGCCTGCGCAAGTTTGCTCCATGTCCCGTACAAAAAATTGCCAGCAACCTTTAATCATCTAAAACAATTTCTCTCACAAGAGGGAAAATTTATAGTGAGCTTTAAATACGGTGACTCCGAGCGTCAACAAGGAGAACGTCACTTTACGGATATGAATGAAGAGCGTTTTGACCAAACTATCCGAGATGCTGGTGGTTTAACTATAGAAAAAATCTGGCTTACATCAGATAATCGGCCGCAAAATGTAACGATGTGGTTCAATGCTATATTGGTTAAGTCCGAAGAGGCCACTATTCAATGCCATAGAATGATGCCGAAGATATAGTGCCCAGAAAATCGCCCTTCGATTGGGCGTTTTTTAGCTGTAAGCTTAAACGGCATCGATAGACAACAGAGCCGGCTCAATGGCATAGCGATTCGTCCAATCCAACCCCCATCACAGCTTTTGCAATAACCCTAATATTTTTGTTTCTAAAACAGCGGGTTAGATTTTATCCTGTCTAGCAAAGTATTATGGATAGCGCGGTGAAAACCATTGCTGAAAGCGATCAAGAATGTCAACGCATGGCAATCACCTCGGCTGACACTGGCAAGCGAATCACCGAAGTCAGAGACCATTTACCATGCGGAAGCTTGCTGCTTTTCATAACCATGTCAGGTGCGTTAGCGAGTATTGAAGCGGCTTTAATGACTAAAGCTGCTGATGTCTCAATTAGCGTAGTCGCTAGTCGAGCCGTAGGAACAACATTAGCAGGTGTCACAGCTTCTTTTTATGCTGGGGCGATTATTGGTTTCAGCGTTGAGAGCGTCAACAAGAGAGACGTCATACAGTGGTGAAGAGCTTAAAAAAGCTTTTCAAGAGCTTGGTTTTGCGGATAATGCTTTACGCCAACCAAACAGCCACAACTTGCTAAGGAATCAATAACCATGCGCCGACTAAAGGATCGATCGTTATTAATCCTCGTTGCATTGATCGCAGCGGTAGGTGCTTATGCCTTTTGGAACACGTTAGGGGAGTTCGCGTTAATAATCTTCCCACTTATCGCGCTATATGCCTACGTGGTGGAACGGCCGAAGTTCAAACAATGATTTTTCGTGTCAATAAATACCCTCATAGTAAACAATACAGCGACCCAAGTTGAGACAGCGAATATTGAACTTGTTCCCTCGCAGGAGCATGGGAACGAGCAGGAACATTCCTCTTCTCGATTCGCCTATTAGTTGTGATATTCTTTCGCTTTACAACGGTCATTTTAGCGGTATCATTTTCACGCAAACGTTTACGTGATTATTTTATACTCTATTGAGAGGGTTTCATGCTATCTGATGTCGAAATCTGTCGTAACACCACACTGACTTCCATTTCTACCATTGCCAAGCAAGCCGGTTTGCTTGAAGCAGAGTTTGAAACCCAAGGCAGCCACAAAGCCAAAGTCTCTCTCAATTGTTTGAAGCGCCTCGCGCCTAATCAAACTGGCAAGTTGGTCGTGGTTACCGCTATTACCCCAACGCCGCTGGGCGAGGGTAAAACGGTGACCACCATCGGCCTGGCGCAAGGGTTAGCGAAACTCAACCAATCCGTGACCGCTTGTATTCGTCAACCTTCGATGGGGCCGGTATTTGGGGTAAAAGGCGGCGCGGCTGGAGGCGGTTATTCACAAGTGGCCCCGATGGAAGAGCTAAACCTGCACTTAACCGGTGATATTCATGCCGTCACTGCTGCACACAATTTGGCCGCTGCCGCGATTGACGCGCGCATCTATCACGAGCAGCGCTTGGGCTATGACGACTTTGAAGCTCGAAGCGGACTAAAAGCGTTAAACATCGATCCGAATCGCGTGGTGTGGAAGCGGGTGATGGATCATAACGATCGCGCCTTGCGCATGGTTACTGTGGGCAAAAATGAGCCGGGAAAAACCATTAATGGCTATGAGCGAGAGGGCGGATTTGATATCTCAGCCGCTTCTGAGTTAATGGCGATTCTGGCGCTGGCAAGCGATCTTCGTGACTTACGTCAGCGCATTGGCCGCATTGTGTTGGCTTATAGTCATGCCGGTGAGCCGATCACGACCGAAGATTTGCAAGTGGCGGGGGCGATGTCGGTAAGCATGAAAGCGGCAATTGAACCCACGCTCATGCAAACCTTAGAGGGCGTGCCGACGCTAATTCATGCCGGCCCCTTTGCCAATATTGCCCATGGTAATTCGTCGATTATTGCCGATAACATTGCCCTTAAGCTGAGTGATTACACCGTCACCGAAGGGGGCTTTGGCTCAGACATGGGATTTGAGAAGGCATGCAACATCAAAGCGCAAGCATCCGGTAAAGCACCAGACTGCGCGGTGATTGTGGCCACATTACGTGGCTTAAAGGCCAACTCAACGCACTATAACTTTTTGCCTGGGCAACCACTACCAGAATCACTTTTTGTGGATGATCATGAAGCATTGGTGGCAGGGTTTGAAAACCTGAAGTGGCACATCAACAATGTAAATCAATATGGTGTGCCGGCGGTGGTCGCAATCAACCGTTTCCCGCAAGATAGCGATGCTGAGCTTGCGACATTAAAAGCCATGATCGAAGCGTTACCCAACCAGGTACAAGTTGCCGTCAGTGAGGGCTTTGCTCACGGCGGCGAGGGCACGCGTGAACTGGCAAAGAAAGTCATGGCTCAATGTGCCGCTCCTTCGACCTTTAGGCCTTTGTATTCAGCCGATCAATGCTTAGAAGAAAAGCTGATGGCCGTGGCTGAAGTCGGGTACGGTGCAGGGAGTGTCACGCTCAGTGATGTTGCTAAGCAGCAGCTGCAACAATTTAAGCAACAAGGCCTTGATGATTTAGCTGTGTGTTTGGCGAAAACGCCGCTGTCAATTTCAACGGATGGCACGATTAAAGGCGCGCCGCAAGGGTTTGATGTACCGATCCGCGAGTTGAAATTGTGTGCCGGTGCCGGATTTGTCTATGCCTTATGCGGCAATGTGATGACCATGCCCGGATTGCCGGAAAAACCGGCGTTTATGAAACTTGACCTCGATGATGAGGGTAATATTGTTGGGTTGAGTTAATGGTGCCCCTCGCGAGAGCCGCTGTTATCAGCGGCTTTTTTGTTTTTGCTAGACGCGGCCACGTTTGTGATTGTCGTCACGGTAGCGTGATGTGGTATCCTCTTTGGCTTCAATTCTCCCACCGACTGTGAGCCTGACTTGAAAAAAATCGCGGTTTTTGTCGACGTTCAAAATATCTACTACACCACACGCCAAGCCTACGGGCGCCAGTTTAACTATCGCCAGTTGTGGCATACGCTGAGCCAAATGGGTGAGGTGGTTACCGCGTATGCTTATGCCATTCGTCGTGATGATGATCAGCAAATCAAATTTCAAGATGCATTGCGGCACATTGGCTTTACCGTGAAGCTCAAACCTTATATTCAACGCGCCGATGGTAGCACCAAAGGCGATTGGGATGTGGGCATTGCCATTGATGTGATGGAAGCTGCGTCGGATGTCGATACCGTGGTTCTGCTCTCTGGTGATGGCGATTTTGATTTGCTGATGAACAAAATTCGCGAGCGCTATCATACCGAAGCCTTCGTGTTTGGAGTGCCTGCGTTAAGTGCCAACTCCCTCGTGAATAGCGTTGATCGCTTTATTCCCATTGACGATAGCTTATTGCTGTAGAGCCGATTAAGGCTGAGGGAATCCATTCCGTTTTGAATTTGATGTTGAGGTAAGTTGACGATGTACAAATTAATCGCCCTAGATATGGATGGCACCTTGTTAAACAGCGATAAAGAAATATCGGCTGAAAACAAACAGGCCATTGCCCGCGCGCGTGACAAAGGGGTGGCCGTGGTGTTGGCATCTGGCCGTCCGCTTGAAGGCATGCAACCTAAGCTGGATGAGTTGGATATTCATTCAGATAAAGACTTTGTGCTGTATTACAACGGCTCGATGGTGAAAAACGTGGGGACTGACGAGGTGATCTTGCAAAAGGGGCTAGACGGTAAAGCTGCCAAAGCGCTCGCTCGACATGCTGAAGCATTAGGTGCCTATGTGCATGCCTTTAGTACCGAGCACGGATTGATCACCCCTGCGCTCAACCCGTATACCGACATTGAGGCCAACATCAACGGGCTTGATATCACCGTGATGGATTTCGAGACTCTAAGCGATGATCACCCCATTATTAAAGTGTTGATGGTGGCGGAGCCAAGCAAGTTAAATGAAGTGATCAGTGCTTTACCCGCAGCGCTGCGCGAGGAGTTTACGGTGGTGCAAAGTGCGCCCTTCTTCCTTGAATTTCTAAACCCGGCAAGTCATAAAGGGGCGGGGGTCGCTGCAATTGCAGAACACTTAGGTATTCACCCCGACGAAGTGATCTGCATGGGCGATGCAGAAAATGACCATGCGATGTTGGAATATGCGGGTCTTGGAATTGCCATGGCCAATGCGATGGAAGCAACCAAGCAAATCGCGGATTATATTACCGAAAGTAACGATAACCACGGTGTCGCTAAAGCAATCAAAAAGTTTGTCTTAGCGGTAGATAGCTCAGTGGCATAATTGTAGGTTACAAGTTAAAAAGGCTTGTTAGAAAGCAGGCCTTTTATATCTACGTAAACATATACATGACGTTTATTTTTTATGCGTCGCAAGGGAATATATCAAGATACTAAAAAAAGAAGGGGATAATTTGAAGTGGTGCGTCCGGGCAGACTCGAACTGCCGACCCCCGCCATGTCAAGGCGGTACTCTAACCAACTGAGCTACGGACGCGTATTTCAAAATTTGGTGCGTCTGAGTGGACTCGAACCACCGACCCCCGCCATGTCAAGGCGATACTCTAACCAGCTGAGCTACAGACGCATACCATTTTTTTAGAACAGCCACCGCGATGTTGAAGCGATTGACCATTTGCTATCAAGCCAAGTGGTGCGTCCGAGTGGACTCGAACCACCGACCCCCGCCATGTCAAGGCGATACTCTAACCAGCTGAGCTACGGACGCACAGTGCTTGAAAGCGGGGTGAATAGTAGCGAGTTCATCTTTATCGCGCAAGCGCTTCAACGCATATTTTTGTACATTCGCGTTTGTTTGGCGATTTGATCATCAAAGTGGCGATATTTTCGCTTTTTCAGTCGCTTCGCTACGTCGCTATTGCCCCAGTTTGACGTCACAGCGTTGAAAAAGTTGCTGCCATACATCTGCATGGTGCTTGATCGCGTCTTTGTATTGGCGGTAAGCCTCTCCCTGCCAATAGGCGTTTTTATACGCGCTAAACGCATCCGGTGTTTGCAACGTAGCAAAACGGGTCAACGCTGGCGCAATATCACGATAAAGGCCATCGACACGGGCTAAATACGGCTGAACATCGCCGACGTAAAATTTATAAAACACGGTTTGTAGGCGCTCTAGGCGGGTCGTATCAAAATTGCCGCCACACAGGACTTTTTCTTGGTGATTGGCGATCAGTGCACTGGTTTGGTTAAGCCAAGCGGTGTGATAGCTCAAGCTAACAAATAGGGCGCCAAGAATGCGTTGCTTTTCAATGCTCTCTTGCCAGTCGGTGACCGATTCGTTGGCTACCGGGTGGTGGTTGAGTAAATGGCTAAACTGATCAATGGTGCTGACGGCATTACTATGTGCGGGAAGATCAATGGGGAGTGTATAGGCCGGTAAACTCAGCTGCCCGCGCCAGGCATCACTATCAGCCAAGGTATTCCAGATTACGGTGTCGCGCTGTTGGCGTTTCAGTGCCAGTGCCTGTTCTAACTCAGTGTGAATGCTCGGATCTTTGACTTGCGGTAAACACCGTTGGGCGGTGTCAATAAAATTGAGTTCGTAATCGAGTTGGCGAAAGCGATCGGCGACTTTGCCGAGGGATGAGTTGCGCTCGGCGATAAGATTAAACAAGCCACACTCACGCAGCTCGTAGGCATCAAGTACGCCCATTCGTAGTGCTTCAAGTGGCTGGACTAGATCGCGTTTGCGTGGCAACGGCGGCACTGCTGGAGTGGTAAAGTCGGGCGTCGGTGCATCAAGCACATTGCCTAAACGTTGGTAATAATCAGCCATCATGTCTTTGGCCGGATCGTCAGATTGGCACCCACCTAATCCGAGTAAGGTAACGAGCAGTAAGGTTGTTTTGAGTCCGCGCATGGTTTATCTCGTGGCTAAGCTCTTGACGTATCAATCATACCATTTACGCAGGCGATCGGATGAACGATCGCCTGGTTGAACGTTACCTGTGTGCATGCGTTAAGAGCTTACTCCGCGACTTGTTGGCTTTGGGTGAGCGATAAAATGGTAGAAAGCTCCTTATCAATGGCTGTCATGTCTTGCTGTACTTGTTCAATATTAGCAATGCTTGACTGAATACTTTCGGTCGCTTGTTCAGACAGGCTCAGTAGTCGTGTGACTTCATCGCTTAACCCATCAGCAGAGTACTGGACTTTATCCATTACCTCGAGGGTCAGCCCAATCACATGGCTGATCTGACCAATGGCGCTGTTGACATTTCTCACTGTCTCTCCAGTGGTACTAAGGCTATTTTGCGTATTTTGCGATAAGTTACGGACTTCATCAGCAACCACAGCAAAACCGCGCCCTTGCTCGCCTGCGCGTGCGGCCTCTATAGCGGCGTTTAATGCCAATAGATTGGTTTGCTCGGCAATGCCATCAATCACTTTTAAAATTTCTTCAATACGGCTGGCGTTCACACTCAGGGCGTCGGTGTGGGTTTGTAGATCTTGGCTTTGCCCGTGTTGTTGTTTGACCTCGTTAGCAAGTGTTGAAAACTGTTGTTGGACAGCTTGGAGAATGTCTGCGCTCTCGGTGGCGTAGTCGGCCACGCCGCTGTAACTGTCCAACAGTGATTGTAGTAGCGATTTGTAGCGCGAAAGACGATCGATGCTGTGCGATTGAAGCGCCGAAAGTTTTTGTAAGCTATTAATTTGTTTTTGGGCGTTGTAGCCACGGTAATCGGCATAGTGAATGGCAAATTGATCGGCAAAATCATCAGCAAAAGGCTCGTTGGGTGCGACGCTATAAAGCATGAGTGCGGTCAGTGTCTGGTTTTGATGTACTCCTAATAGCTCACCAAAGGTTGAAAACCCGCCAACGCTAGGGATGTTATCAAAGCAGGTGACGCGCGCTAACGAATGGCTATTGTTGACCCGGCGCAAGATACAGTCGTTGGCTAGCATAGCAAAAGGACGGCGTGGCTTGTCTTTTAGGTGTCGTTGATAATCTTGCGCGGTGGTTTGAGCGAAATCTTCCGCCTTCATTAGGTACAGGCTATCGCCAAAATCAAGATCACAAAAAAAGTGTAGGGCGCCCTGTTGGTGATCAATCGCAGCGATTGAGCGAATATAAATATGCTCGCCAATTTTTACGCCAAACGTGTAGCCGTTTAAGTGCGATTCCAGCTGATCAGCCTGGCAGTTAAAATAGTCGCATAACGCTTGTACCGGAGAGATTAATGCGGTGCTGTTAGGTGCAAATACATCGGTGACAACGCGGGTCGCAGGATCGCCCTTGGCAATATCGAGGTGGAAGTGAGTCGGTTTGAAGTTATGGCTATTCATGATGCCATAGCGGATACCGGGGGCCAACTTGATAAAAGCTAGCGCGGCATGGTTATCGAGTAGTTTACCGTTGAGTGCTAACTTGGCTGCATTGAAATCCAGGGTACCGCCGGCAGAGCCACCCATAAAGTAGCAAGGGAAACGGCGGGTGGCATAAAGGGCCTGCATAAAGAAGTTCTCTGAACCACTAAGACCATCAAAAAAGGTGAGTGCGACTGTGTCTTGGGCGTCGACAGGAAAAGGCACCCTGAGCTGTTGCAACGAACGTGTGATTTTTTCTATTCGTGCCTTGGGCGATAAGGTCGGTGTACCGCGTTTAATGTCTTCACAATGTAAGGGCACGGTCGCTGCGCTGACAGATTCAATGACATTGTCGCCATAACTTTGCAAAACAATGTTATCCCATTGCCCGTCTGTAGTGTGATACAGCGAAGAATGCCCACCACCCAGTTCGCCGGCTGTCATTATGGTGATCAGAGTTTGGCAAAAAGGCATCGCGGCTTGGAGTTTTTGGGTTGTTGCTTCAAAGGGTAAATGTGGCGAGATAAAAGCCAGTACCAAGGGTGTTTTACCATGAGGGCAAGATAAGGCCGATAGCGTGGTTTGATTGATAGCGCGGCTACTCATACACAATGAATGAACAAAAGGCATAGAGTTCGGCGATTGTGGCGAGGCTTTATCTGATAATGGGCGAGATTTTAGGAATTCAAACATAAACAACTCTACGATAATGTGACCGGTTGCCACGTATTTTGTCTGGGAATAAGGACAAACTATACGTGGTTTAGTGGTGCGTGCGTAGCGGTTGGGTTTGATCTATCACGCTGTTTTATATGTTTTTTATATCAAATTAATAAAGGCGTGACCGGTGTCACCCTGCCAGCGAGCGCCGACAGGGTGGCAAGGCATTCAGCGTTCTGACATGGCCAGTTGGAATTCAGGAGATTGCTGACGCAGCCAGCGTAGGCGTAACCCGAGCAGTACCGCAGCACTGGATAAGCCAATGATGATGCCTATCCAAAACCCATGCGCGCCCATGGCTGGGACGAGCCAATCTGTCATTCCGAGTACATAGCCAAGCGGCAAGCCCAAGCCCCAGTATGCGATCAGAGTGCGCTGGAAAATGGCACGCATATCTTTGTAGCCACGCAGGGCACCAGCCGCGACCACTTGAATGGCGTCGGTGATCTGATATACCGCGGCCAATAACATCAGTGATGACGCCAACGTTGCCACGTCTGGATTATCGGAATACAGGGCGATAATTGGATCGCGCAGCCAAACGGTCAGTAGCGCGGTAATAACGGCTGTGCTCACCCCCAGCCAAATCCCAATTTTGGCGGAGTTGCCTGCTCCCTCGGTGGTGCGCTTGCCCAGCAGGTGGCCGACACGAATACTGACGGCGACACCCAAACTCATGGGTAACATGAAAATCATGGTGGAGAAGTTAATGGCCACTTGGTGCGCTGCGACGGTAATCGAGCCAAGAGGTGCGATTAAAATGGCAATCGCCGCAAATAAGGTCACCTCAAAAAACAGCGAAGCAGCGACTGGGAACCCGAGTCGAAAGAGGCGGATTTGCTCTTTGAATGCTGGCGCGTAAAGCGAGGCAAAAAGCTGAAGACCACTGAGTTTTTTGCTCACTGCCACATATAACGCCATAAGGATAGCCATGATCCAATACACCAACGCGGTAGCGACACCGCACCCCACGCCGCCGAGCTCTGGCGCGCCGAGTTTGCCGTATACAAACATCCAGTTGAGTGGAATGTTTGCCGCAAGCCCGATAAAGCCAATGACCATTGCGGGAATGGTGAGCGACATTCCCTCGCATAAGTTACGAATGGATTGGAACACCAAGAAAGCCGGTACCGCCCAGATTACCGCATGTAAGTAACCGATGGTTTTTTCAGTTAGCGCTGCTTCCACATCCATGAGATTAATAATAAAACCGGCTTTATAAAGAATAAGCCCAGTGGGTATGCTCAACAGCAATGCCATATACAGACCTTGCTGAAATTGAAACGGGATCGCAGTGGCTTTGCTCGCCCCATTAAGTTGCGCAATCATAGGGACCATGGCCATTAGCAGGCCAATCCCAAACAAGATTGCAGGCATCCATATACTCGAGGCAACCGCTACGGCGGCCATATCGGTGGCGCTATATCCGCCCGCCATGACGGTATCGACAAACCCCATCGAGGTTTGCGCTATTTGGGCAATAAAAACAGGCACACTGAGCCGAATAATGGCTCTTGCTTCATCATGGTATTGCTGCACGTTGGCCTCAACATGTTTAAGTGAAAGGGAGGGAGGAATCGATTGCGCGCAATTATACGTGCCAGGAGGCGCGAAAAGGAAGCAAAAGCCGTGTCAATTTTGCATCCCGAACGAGAGCAAACAATGATGACACCAAGAATAGCCCACCAAGACAATGCGACCCTGATACGAGTCGCGTCGGTTAGCTTTGTGTTTGCACTTGGTGATAACGTTACACTGATTTATGGCGCTGCATTCAGTGGGCGTTATAGGGTGCGTGGCTAAAAAATTTGCTCGTCATCCGCATCGACAAATAAGTTAACGGTTTTATGTAACTCGTCGATTTGCATGTTGTAGTGCACCGCATTACAGCAGTTGGGACAATCTTCGTAAAACTCTTGATTGCCGCCACTGAGATCCAGTGTGAGATCAATACGGTGTCCACAGTGCGGGCAGCTTACTAGCCGGTCAGTTATATCATCCATCGTCACAGCCCTTCTTTTATGACAAAGCGGTTACTGCCAGTATAGATGAGGATCGTAAGATGGATAAATGATGGACGTTGTTCTAAGAGGTGGCATTAACTACTGTACGCGCTTAATGCCACCCAGGAGACGATCGCTACAGCGACGAAAGATTATCCGCACTAAAAGCTTTTAGGCTGGCAAGCTTTTGATCGGCAATCACAAAGCGAGGATCTTCCCACTCATGCGCGGCCGGCACCACAATGGTTTTCATCGAGGCGGCTTTAGCCGCAAGTAAGCCGGTAAAGGAATCTTCAAAGGCGACGCAAGCGTCGGGCTCGACGCCCAAGGCGTTAGCGGCATTAAGATACACTTTAGGATGGGGCTTACCGTATTTTAAATCCCCCGCCGACTCGACAATTTCAAATGCGTCGCTAAGCCCTAGCGCATCCAATGTCGGATGGATTAGGGTCAGTGGAGACGATGAGGCCAGACCGATTTTTAAGCCAGCTTGACGGCAAATTTGCAACGCGTCTTTAACGCCGGGCATCATGGGTTTTTCATCTTTAACCAGCTCAACCACGCGTGCGACGATTCGCGCTTGCACGTCAGCATTCGATGGCCCCTGCCAAGGCTGGGTACGTGCGTAGTGTTTCACAATTTCATCAATCCGCACGCCTGTGGTATCACGCGTATCTTGTAAACTGATAGAAACGCCGAGCTCGGTCAATACATCAATTTGCGCCCGTTGCCAGAACGGCTCTGAGTCGACCAATAGGCCATCCATATCAAATATTGCGGCAGATAACATCGCCAACCTCTATCTCAGTGTGTGTGTCTGGCATCCTACACCGTGAGTGTGAGTTTTGTCAGCAATTGTTCGGCTTGTGCAAGGTAGGGGCCGCCGAATAAATTGACATGGTTGAGCACATGATAAAGGTTATAAATATCTTTTCGTTGTTGATAACCCTCGTCTAATGGCCATTCAGCCTGGTAGCCGTTGTAAAAGCTTTGCGGGAAACCGCCGAATAGCTCTGTCATGGCGATATCGGCTTCGCGATCGCCCCAATAACAGGCCGGATCAAATAGTACTGGGCCGTTGACGGATAAACCGACATTGCCTGACCACAGATCGCCATGGAGAAGTGCAGGTTTGGGGCGATGGTTAGCCAGTTGCGCTTTGACGCCGTGAATGATGGTATCAATGTCGCCCAAATGCAGTGATTTTTCCGCTGCTAGTTGTAGTTGCCAGCCAATTCGTTGCTCAGCAAAGAAGTGACACCACTTGCGGTGCCAGCTGTTTCTTTGTTCGCTGGTGCCGATGAAGTTATCGTCATCGAATCCGTATTCGACTTGCTCCCCCCAGCGGTGATGACGCGCCAGTTGCTGACCGAATAAATAGGCTTGAGTATCGTCGAGCGATTTAATGGGTAGGAAATTGAGTACCAATGCTGCACTGTCTTTTACCGGCCCGACAAAATACACCCGCGGAACATGAATGTGCTCACTCATTGCCAGTTGGCGCAGGCCTTCGGCCTCGGCCTCAAACGCGGGCAGACATTCTCGCTGGTTGGTTTTAACGAAAAAGCGCTGCTCGCCCCCATCGCTAATGCAATAGGCGTCGTGGATGTCGCCACCGCCGATGGCGGTTTTTTCTCTGATCTCAAAATCAATATCGAGCTGTTCGGATAAATGTAGAGACAGTGCATGCCACATAAGCGACTCCGTTACATCGAGGTGAGGGGAGGTAACTGCCTACATATTAGTCTATTTTAGCTTTAGTGTTCTGTGGAGATGGCGGCAAATTGAATAAAAAACGGCTCATAAGGAGCCGTTTTTGCGGGTAAATACTTTACAGGCTAGGGAGTAAGCCAGAGGGCATTAGTCGGTTATAGGTACCGGTTTGCACCAGCGCATTGGCCTTTTCGATATCAGGCGCAAAGTAGCGGTCTTTATCGTAAAACGGCACCACGCCGCGTAACTCGGCTTTGGCTTGCTCTAAGCGCTGAGAGGTTTTATTGGGCGCGCGAAAATCAATCCCTTGGCTGGCCGAAAGTAGCTCAACGGCCAAAATGCCGCGGGTGTTGGCACTCATGTCATGCAAGCGACGCGCAGCGAAAGTCGCCATGGAGACATGATCTTCTTGGTTGGCAGACGTGGGCAAGCTATCGATAGATGCCGGGTGAGCCAAAGTCTTATTTTCGCTTGCCAGTGCAGCAGCGGTGACTTGGGCGATCATAAAGCCGGAGTTGACCCCGCCGTTGTTGACCAAAAATGGCGGGAGTTTACTCAAGTTGCTATCAATCAGTAAGGCCATGCGGCGCTCTGATAAGCTGCCGATTTCGGCAATTGCTAGGGCTAAGTTATCCGCTACCATTGCGACCGGCTCGGCGTGGAAGTTGCCGCCGGAAATAATATCGCCATCGTCTGGGAACACGAGCGGGTTGTCAGATACGGCATTTGCCTCGGTGGTGAGCACGTCAGCGGCATGGCGAATTTGTTGCAAGCACGCGCCCATCACTTGTGGTTGGCAACGTAATGAGTAGGGGTCTTGCACTTTTTCACAATTTTGATGGCTGTTGCCAATGTCGCTACTTTCGCCCAGCAAGTGACGATAAGCGGCAGCGGCATCCATTTGCGTCTGATGGCCACGCACGGCATGAATGCGTGGGTCAAACGGCCGGCGGCTACCAAGCGCTGCCTCTACCGATAATGCGCCACAGACAGTGGCCGCGGCGTATAAATCTTCGGCTTCAAACAAGCCTTCAAGCGCAAAAGCAGTAGAAGCCTGCGTGCCATTGAGCAGCGCGAGTCCTTCTTTTGGTCCAAGAGTGATGGGCGATAGGCCCGCAATTTTGAGTGCAGCCTCTCCAGAAATGACTTCCCCTTTGTACCGGGCTTGGCCTTCGCCGAGCAGTACTGTGCTCATATGCGCCAATGGTGCAAGATCGCCCGAGGCGCCGACTGAGCCTTTTTTGGGAATGCAAGGATACACCTGGTGATTAACCAGCGCTGCCAGTGCTTTTACGACTTCGAAGCGGATCCCGGAGTAGCCGCGCGCCAAGCTGGCTACTTTCAGTACGATCATAAGACGCACGGTGGCATCATCCATAAACTCGCCAATACCAGCGGCATGAGAGAGCACGATTGAGCGTTGCAGGGTTTCTAAATCGTCTAATTCAATCCGAGTATTAGCCAGCAAGCCAAACCCTGTGTTAATGCCATATACGACGCGGTCTTGAGCGAGGATGTCAGCGACGGTGTCGGTACTGGCTTTCATGGTGGCTTCAATGCCATCCGCAAAAGCAATCTGTACAGATTCACGGCTTACTTGCCGCAGTTGGGAAAGGGTGAGTTCGCCCGGTTGTAATGTCAGTGTGGTCATTTTGCTCTCCTTAGCGCAGCGGCTGGTTAGGTAAATCCAGCAGCGGCAGATCGAGTTGTTCTTCTTTGGCGCAATCAATGGCAATGTCATAGCCGGCATCGGCATGGCGCATCACCCCGGTGGCCGGATCGTTTCTGAGTACTCGCGCCACTCGTTGATGCGCATCGTCGGAGCCATCACACACAATCACCACGCCTGAGTGCTGAGAAAAGCCCATGCCGACACCGCCACCGTGGTGCAATGATACCCAGGTTGCACCGGATGCCGTGTTGAGCATGGCGTTTAGCAATGGCCAGTCTGACACGGCATCAGAGCCATCCAGCATGCCTTCGGTTTCACGGTTGGGACTTGCAACTGAGCCTGAGTCAAGATGATCACGGCCAATGACGACCGGCGCTTTGAGCTCGCCATTTTTTACCATATCGTTAAAGGCAAGCGCTAAGCGTGCACGATCTTTGACCCCAACCCAGCAGATACGGGCAGGTAAACCTTGAAATTGAATACGTTCTTTGGCCATATCAAGCCAGTTGTGAAGATGCGGATCATCAGGGATCAGCTCTTTCACTTTTTGGTCGGTTTTATAGATATCTTCTGGATCACCAGATAACGCCACCCAACGGAACGGACCAATGCCTTGACAGAATAACGGACGAATATATGCCGGTACAAATCCTGGAAAATCAAAAGCATTATTGACACCGACTTCTAGCGCCATTTGACGGATGTTATTGCCGTAATCCAAGGTTGCAGCGCCGCGTGTTTGCAGATCGAGCATCGCTTTAACTTGTACGGCCATCGAGGCTTTCGCGGTTTTGACTACCTCGGCTTCGTTGTCTTTACGCTGTGCCGCGGCTTGCTCCATGGTCCAGCCTTGCGGCAGATAACCGTTAAGGGGATCGTGGGCCGAGGTTTGGTCGGTGACCACATCGGGGGTGATATGACGTTCCACCAGCTCTGGGAAAATATCGGCTGCATTGGCCAATAAGCCAATCGACACGGGCTTGCCTTGTCGTTTTGCTTCTTCAATCATGCCGAGTGCTTGGTCCAAGGATGTCGCTTTGCGGTCGACGTACCCCGTACGTAAGCGGTAATCGATGCGGCTTTCATCGCATTCAACCGCAATCATAGAAAAGCCTGCCATGGTCGCGGCGAGTGGCTGCGCGCCCCCCATGCCCCCCAGACCGCCAGTTAAGATCCAGCGGCCTTTGGCGTCGCCATTAAAGTGTTGTTTCGCCACCGCGACAAACGTCTCGTAGGTGCCTTGCACAATGCCTTGCGAGCCAATGTAAATCCAGCTGCCTGCCGTCATCTGGCCGTACATCATCAGCCCTTGCTTATCGAGCTCGTTAAAATGTTCCCAGTTTGCCCAATGCGGGACCAAGTTGGAGTTGGCAATCAATACACGTGGCGCATCTTTGTGGGTGGGGAAGACACCCACCGGTTTGCCGGATTGCACCAGCAAGGTTTGATCGTCGTTCAGGCGTTTTAGTACCTCGACAATCTTGTCGAAACATTGCCAATTGCGGGCAGCTCGGCCAATGCCACCATAGACCACCAAACCATTAGGATGCTCGGCCACGTCAGGGTGTAGGTTATTCATCAGCATACGAAGCGGCGCTTCGGTTAACCAACTTTTTGCATTAAGCTCAGGCCCGGTAGGGGCTTTCACGGTGCGTGAATCGAAACGTGGGTCCGTCATGGTTATTCTCCTTGATCGTTGATGGGGTGCGAGCCTGCTTGCTGCGGACAAGATTGATGCGGACAAGCTGTGTGAATCATGGTCCACGCCATACGCGCGGCTAAGCGACTGGTTTGCTGGTCGCGGTCATAATGGGGGTTTACTTCTGTGATATCGCAAATAGGGACGGGAATGTGCTGCTTCTGCGCAACGGTGAACAGGTGCCGAATTAACGGCTCAATCACCGCGACTGGCACGCCGTAAGCTGCAGGGGCGCTCACTCCAGGCGCGACACTAGCGGGAAACACATCCATATCGACAGTAAGATAGAGATAATCACAGCCTTGAATAAACTGGGTTAATCGCGCTTTTAACGCCGGTAATGCGTCTACCTGCATATTGATATCTTCTTCTACCCAGCAATGGCGTTGCTCGGCTTTATCGAACAGCGCTTGGGTATTGCTGGTGCGGCTTACGCCAAGGCAGGCATAGTGGAATGGCCAACCTTTTTTGTCACAATATTGGGCGATTTGTGCGAAGGGTGTGCCTGAGCTGCCGGCGTGACTGCGCCCTTGTGGCGTGCGCAAATCAAAATGGGCATCAAAGTTAATAATACCAATCTTAGGCGGCTGCGCGGGGTCGTTGACACGGGAGTGTGTCAAATGACGGGATAAGCCCTGAAAGCTCGCCCATGCAGTTTCATGGCCGCCGCCTAGGGTTAAGACCCGGTGCTGTGGCAACGAACGATGGATTTGCTGACTTAATCCTTGCTGGGCCAATACCAGATCTGCGTCATCACATACTACGGTTCCGCCATCATAAAGCGGATGGCTGTTATGCCAGGCGAGGTTTGCCAGTGCTTGTCGCAGCGTTTCAGGGGCAAGGGCTGCACCGAGGCGGCCTTGATTACGCGCTACTCCTTCATCGCAGGCAAACCCATAGATCACGACACCTGGCGGCTGTTCGACGCTGTTATCGTAGGCGCTGATGGTTTGGTGCAAACGCAGACCGCGCTCCCCATCTTCTGGATCAATACGTCCTTGCCACACGGTCATATCAGCAGGAAGATGTTTCATTCTTGATTCTCCTGGTGGGGCGTGCTCTGCGGAGTCGGTGTTGCGGGATACCAGACCCCGTTGACCACTCTTCCGACTAAGGGCGCCGTGCCGACCATATAACTGAGCTCGGCTGGGGTGTCGCACTGCCAAACGGCAAAATCGGCATCAAACCCAACCGCGATTTGACCTTTGTTTGTTAAGCCCAGTGCTTGGGCGGCATGACGGGTGACGCCGTAAAGGTTCTCTTTTGGCGTGAGACCAAATAAGGTGGAAGCCATGTTCATCATGAGCGTCAATGAGGCAAAGGGCGAAGTGCCGGGGTTGAAGTCAGTGGCGAGCGCCATGGGGACATGATGTTCACGTAATGCTTCAATCGGTGGTATTTGGGTTTCACGTAAAAAGTAAAACGCGCCGGGAAGCAGGGTTGCCACAGTGCCAAATTCGGCCAAAATCTGGGTGTCAGCCTCTGACAAATACTCAATATGATCCACCGAGTAGGCCCCGGCTTTGGCCGCCGCCACACTGCCGCCCAGGTCGCTTAATTGCTCGGTATGGGCTTTAATGTTGAGTCCATGAGCATTGGCCGCCGCATAGATTTTTTCAGCTTGATCGACGCTAAAGGCAATGTTTTCACAGAACACATCCACGGCGTCAGCAAGCTGTTGCTCCGCCGCGGCCGGGATAATGGATTGACAGATATGCGCAATATAATGATCCGCATCGTGTTGATATTCCGGCGGTATAGCATGAGCGGCGAGCAAGGTCGTAGAGACATTCACGGGTAAATGCTGCTCGATAGCTTTCGCCACCCGAAGCATTTTTAGCTCATCCTCGAGGGTTAACCCATAGCCTGATTTAATTTCAATTGTTGTGACACCGTCACGCATTAAAGCTTCGGCACGTGGCAAAGCGAGGGCAAGTAATTCTGCGTCACTCGCCGCCCGCGTCGCTTGCACTGTGGAGAGAATTCCGCCGCCTTGTTTAGCTATGGTTTGGTAAGGCACGCCATTGAGGCGCTGCTCAAACTCACCCGCGCGATTGCCCGCAAAAACAAGGTGAGTGTGGCTATCAATGAGTCCGGGTGTCACCAATCTTCCGTTTAACGACTGCTTCGGCCAGTCAAGCTGCTCGGCATCTTGGCCAAGTGCAACAATTTTGCCGTTTTCAACCGCAATCGCGCTTAGGTCTTGGCATTGGTAGCCGTCGCTATTGTGGATATCGCTGGCCATCGTGACCAGTTTTGCATCGGTATATAGGTGTCTCATGATGATGGCCTTACCGCTTATTAAATGTCTATACAAATGTATAGACAAATAAAGTGGCAGACACAAGAAGAAATGTAAAAGAACGGTAAAAAATTGTGACCGGTTCGATCTAAATGAAGTTATCTATCTGTTCTCGACGTGAGTTTGTAGCGCGATCCTGGATGGTACAGCAAGGCGGCACTGACGAGGGTTTGTTGGCTCCAGGTCCGACGGTGTAATAATAAACAGGGTTCGTCTGATCGCATCGCGAGGGCTTGCTGAATGGTCGAGCTCGCTTGAATGGCTTCGACTGTATGCTCAATGGTATTCACTGGGCAAACCGTTGATAAATACTCGTTTGGGGTAGTTTGATTAAAGTCTTGTGCTAAGTAGTCGGGCGCCAAAGCCGGATTGACCCAGCGCTGTTCAAGTTGCAACGCGATCGCATCACCGTAATGAACAATCTCACTATAAAAGACGGATGTACCCACCATAACGCCTAAGCGCATAGCAATATCAGCCGGTGCAGAAATGCGTTTCAATGTGCGAATATCACTGTGATAAGTTTGCCCGCGAGCGTTAACCTCATCGGCGATATTACGAATATCCATTAATGGGGATTCGGCTTTGGGCTCAGTGACAAACGTCCCCAATCTAGGTGTGCGCTCCAGTAAGCCTTCAGCGACTAAATCGCGCACGGCTTTGTTCACCGTCATGCGGCTGACGTCAAATTGATCGCATAATTCGTATTCGGTCGGAATACGTGTCCCCACAGGCCAAACCCGAGTTTCAATTTTCTCTTGAATAAAGGTTTTAATTTGTTGATAGCGGGGCGCATTGGCCATAGATTGTTCCTGTCATTATTGTGTATACAAATCAGCATTGCTGAAGTCTAGTGCAAAATCAAGCGGATGATAGGGCGATACTCGTGAATCATTCGTTGGACGGCGAAGAAATTCTTGACGGGATGACTTGCATCACAAATGTCGGATCTTCATAATCAAAACCCTACTCACACTGTGCGGTTACTTACTAATCGCAAAATACACGTTCATGTGCCACTTGGTGTGTGGCACCACTGAGAAGGATTGTTATCAATGCCTCTAATTACTCTCCCTGACGGCAGTCAGCGTTCTTTTGACCACCCAGTTTCAACCTACGACGTTGCCAATGACATTGGTCCTGGCCTCGCTAAAGCTTGTATTGCGGGCCGTGTTGACGGCAAACGCGTTGATGCGTGTGACTTGATTGAGCACGATGCTCAGCTCGAAATTATCACCGCAAAAGACGATGATGGGCTTGAGATTATTCGCCACTCGTGTGCGCACCTTTTAGGGCATGCGATTAAGCAACTTTTCCCTGATACCAAGATGGCGATTGGCCCAACCATAGATAGTGGTTTCTATTACGATATCGATATGGATCGCTCGCTCACCCAGGATGACCTGGATGCAATTGAAAAACGCATGAAAGAGCTGGTGAAAACCAAGTATCAGGTTGTGAAGAAAACGGTCAGCTGGCAAGAAGCACGTGATACCTTTGAGTCACGTGGTGAACCGTACAAGATTGAAATCTTGGACGAGAATGTCTCTCGCGATGACCGTCCGGGCTTGTATCACCACGAAGAATACATCGACATGTGTCGTGGTCCACATGTACCGAACATGAGCTTTTGTCAAAACTTTAAAATTTTGAACGTGGCTGGCGCGTATTGGCGTGGTAACAGCGACAACAAGATGCTGCAACGAATCTACGGCACCGCCTTTCCCGATAAAAAGCAACTGAAAGCACACCTGGTGCGTTTAGAAGAAGCGGCGAAGCGTGATCACCGTAAACTGGGTAAGCAGCTTGATTTGTATCATATGCAGCAAGAAGCGCCTGGGATGGTATTCTGGCACCACAATGGCTGGACGATTTTCCGTGAGCTTGAGCAATTTATCCGTGCGAAGTTGACCGAATACGACTACCAAGAAGTGAAAGGTCCGTTGATCATGGACCGCGTGTTGTGGGAGCGCTCTGGCCACTGGGACAAATATGCTGATTACATGTTTACCACCCAGTCAGAAAGCCGTGAGTATGCACTTAAGCCAATGAACTGCCCAGGTCACGTACAGATTTTTAACCAAGGGTTAAAGTCTTACCGTGATTTACCGCTGCGTATGGCAGAATTTGGTAGTTGTCACCGTAATGAGCCATCCGGTGCGCTGCATGGTTTAATGCGTGTGCGTGGCTTTACCCAAGACGATGCGCATATCTTCTGTACCCCAGAACAGGTACAAAAAGAAGTCAGTGCGTGTATCGAAATGGTCTACGAGACTTACCAAACCTTTGGTTTCAACAACATCGAAGTCAAACTTTCTACACGTCCAGAAACGCGTGTTGGCTCTGACGAAATGTGGGATCGTGCAGAAAAAGCCTTGCACGAAGCCTTAACGGCGATGGATATTCCGTTTGAAATTCAAGAAGGTGAGGGGGCGTTTTACGGGCCTAAGATTGAGTTTACGTTACATGATTGCCTGGATCGTGCTTGGCAATGTGGTACAGTACAACTAGATTTCGCGCTTCCTGAGCGCTTAAGTGCCACGTATGTAGGCGAAGACAACGAACGTCACACACCTGTGATGATTCACCGTGCTATCCTCGGTTCGTTGGAACGTTTCATCGGTATTCTGATTGAAGAATACGCTGGACACTTCCCAACGTGGCTATCACCGCAGCAAGCTGTGGTGATGAATATCACGGATAAACAAGCAGATTATGCGCAAGAGATTGCGAAAAAACTGCAAAAAGCTGGATTTAGAGCCTCTGCGGACTTGAGAAACGAGAAGATTGGCTTTAAAATCCGCGAACACACTTTGAAGCGTGTACCGTATATGCTCGTTTGTGGTGACCAGGAAATGGAAGCTGGCGAAGTAGCAATACGTACCCGTAAAGGTAAAGATTTGGGTAAAATTAAGATTGATGACTTCCTTGCTCAATTGCAGCAAGAAGTGCAAGATCGAACACTCAATATTGTGGAGGAATAAGGTATTAAAGGCGCAAGAAAAGCCCCGGCAAAGAAAAACGCTCATCGTCTAAACAACGAAATTCGTGGTGTCAAAGAAGTTCGATTGTCTGATGACAGCGGCGAACAACTCGGTATCGTCCCTTTTGATGAAGCACTCGCCAAAGCAGAAGAGGCGACTCTTGACTTGGTTGAGATCAGTCCGAACGCTGAGCCGCCGGTTTGTCGTATCATGGATTACGGCAAATTCCTTTACGAGAAGAGTAAAGCTGCGAAAGAGCAGAAGAAAAAGCAAAAGACTATTCAGGTTAAGGAAGTTAAATTCCGTCCTGGTACAGATGTAGGCGACTATCAGGTAAAACTACGCAACCTGGTTCGCTTCATTGAAGAGGGCAACAAGGTCAAGGTCACTATCCGATTCCGCGGGCGCGAAATGGCGCACCAAAGCATCGGTGTTGACGTGCTGAACCGCTTGAAGGAAGACACTGCTGAAATCGCTTCAGTAGAAAGTTTCCCGACTCGCATCGAAGGCCGTCAAATGATCATGGTCCTGGCCCCAAAGAAGAAGTAATTCTGGCTTCCAAGTAACAAGCGGCTGCGCCTGTTAGGTGCAGCCGCTTTGTTCGCCAAATTGCTATATTATTAACACAATGCGGAGTTATCATCATGTCTAAGATGAAATCCAACAAAGGTGCTGCTAAGCGTTTCAAGAAAACTGCTGGTGGCTTTAAGTACAAGCGTGCAACCAAGCGTCATATCTTGACTAAACGTACTACTAAGAACAAGCGTCAGCTGCGTCCAAATGCTGTTCTGCCTGCGTGCGAAAACGCGCAAGTAGCTCGCATGCTGCCATACGCATAAGTTTTTAGTTTTATAATTTAGTTTAGGAGAGAGATAATGGCTCGCGTAAAACGTGGTGTACAAGCTCGTGCACGTCACAAGAGTGTAATGAAGCAGGCGAAAGGTTACTATGGTGCGCGTTCACGCGTCTACCGCGTAGCTTTTCAGGCGGTAACGAAAGCAGGTCAATATGCTTATCGTGACCGTCGCAACAAGAAACGTCAATTCCGTCAACTGTGGATCGCGCGTATTAACGCAGCGGCTCGCCAAAACGGTATGTCATACAGCCGTCTGATTAACGGTCTTAAAAAGGCATCTATCGAAATCGATCGTAAGATCCTTGCCGATATCGCGGTATATGACAAAGCAGCATTCTCTGTGCTGGTAGAAAAAGCGAAAGCTTCACTGTAAGTTTTACAGTAAAGAATTGCTAAAAAAGGAGAGCTTCGGCTCTCCTTTTTGCTATTCATGCCTGCCTATATAATTGAACCCCCAACTACCTTACTGAAAAAAAGCATTGTTAGAGCAGGGATTGAGCATCGAAGGGGATGTGATATTAAAAAAGAGGCCAATCGGCCTCTTTTTGATTTAACTATCACCATAGGGGTTAGGCAATTTGTACTTGTTGTTGCTCGATTTCTTCACTGGGCGTAGCATTGGATTCAGCGCCGTGCATCCAGCGGATCAGCGTACCGGATAGAGTCAGCAAGATCAGACCTGAAATCGCTGCTGTCGCGGCAATGCCACCGAAGATCGCCATGGCTCCATAGTCACCCACATGCGAACCAATAATACCTGCAACATAGTTAGCAATCGCGTTAAAGCCAAACCAGGCGCCCATCATTAGAGAGGCCAAACGCAGTGGTGCGAGTTTGGTGACCAGCGATAAGCCAATTGGAGAGAGGCAAAGTTCGCCTAACGTGTGGAAGAAGAACGCGCCCACTAGCCAGAACATCGAGGTTTTCACCGTGGTGTCGCCGCCTTGCTCTAACACGGCCCCGATCATGCACAAAAAGCCAAGCGCCAGCATGAATAACGCCATGGCAAATTTGACCGGTGAGCTAGGCTCTTTAGAACCCAGACGCACCCACAATGATGCCGCTATAGGCGCACAGACAATGATGAAGAAAGGATTGAGTGACTGGAACCAAGCCGCTGGGATTTCAAACCCACCCACCATGCGATCCGTGTACTCCTGGGTGTAAATATTCATCAACCCGCCAGCCTGTTCAAAGCCAGCCCAGAAAATGATCACGAACAAACCCATCAATAAGATGACTTTAAGGCGATCGATTTCTTGCTTGGTCAATGGTGCATTGGTCTTAGAATGATTGGCATCTCGTGCTTGTTGTGCCGCGGGAACACGACCGATATTACCTAGCCAAGCGTTGGCCATGGTTAGCTGGATGATCAAGCTAATCACCATACCAATACCGGCAGCAAAAAAGCCATATTGCCAGCCGTAAGCGCTGCTCACTGTGCCCGCAACAAAGCCGGCTAATAATGAACCAATATTGATGCCCATATAAAAGATGGTAAACGCACCATCACGACGATGATCGCCTTCATGATAAAGGTCACCCACCATCGTCGAGATGTTGGGTTTAAATAGGCCAGAGCCCGCAATCAGTATGGCTAAGCCAGCATATAAAGTGTGTACCGTATCTAAGCCATATTGGTGAGCAGGGAAGGCCAGAGTAAATTGACCGATGGCCATTAAGGCACCACCTAGAATCACGGCTCGACGCTGACCGACAAAGTTATCGGCAAACCAACCGCCGATGAGTGGCGTGATATAAACGAGGCCGGTGTAATAGCCATACAGCTCTAGCGCGTCTTTGGTGGACCAGCCTAAACCGCCATTGATGGTTTGATCGGTGAGGTAAAGCACCAAAATCGCACGCATGGCGTAGTAGGAAAAGCGCTCCCACAGTTCCGTGCCGAAGAGTAAAAAAAGTCCCCGAGGGTGACCGAGTATTGTTTTTTGGTTTTCCATAACTATCTAATTATTCGTGAGTTTTGTTGGGCCTGCATTTCTTCAATCGGCGTGCAGTACATTGCCGAAACGTTTGTTGGAAAGATCACCTCGCTACAGTTTGTAACAAAATATGTAAAACTAGATTAATGCTTTTTTATCAAAATTAAAAACTATTATTCAAGCAATAATGCCGTCATTAATGATGGGTTTTATCCGAATGATGAAATTTTGTCGCACTGAACAGCTGCCACCTATAGTGACGTGACAGCTGCTTGCGTCTTTGCGTGGGATCAAAAACAGAGGGAATTATGTGATGGGAGTCACTATTAATATGTTAGCTATCAAGCGAGGGCGTGGCGCAGCCAAAGGGCTATATCCTGATACATGGCCTGGTGGCTTGGATTTGCCTCTGCCTGGCTGGTGACAAATTGATAGAGTGTTTCCGAGTGATAGGTTTGCCCGATCAACTGGCTTGCCAGTATTTCTATCGGCCCTGGCGTTAAGCTATCGGTGAATAGCTGACAGTCGGCTATTTCGCCATTTTTCACATCTAAATGCAGCTCAACGCCCCCCCATTCGAAGCGTTCATCAAACGTATGCATAAATTGTGGGCTCTTGCCAAAATTCCATTCCCAACTGCACTGTTTTTCATAGATGGCGTTAAAGCCTTCGACATCGGGTTTGACCTCAGGAGAAATGTATTCAATCTCAGCGGTATTGCCATAGTGGTTAAAGAATGCAGCTTTGATCGCATCACACAGAGCTTGGTGGGTGATCTCCGGGACATAATCGGAAATATTCGCTACCCGCGCGCGTACAGAGGTAATGCCCTTGGCTTKCAGCTTTTTGGGATCAGGGTTGAGGTAATCGCCCAGTCGCGACAAGTTGGCATTAATCAATAGGGTGCCGTGGTGAAAGCCGCGATCTTTGTTTTCTTTATAGGCAGAGCCCGATATTTTTCTTGGGCCTTCGGGCGTCTTCATGGTGAGGTCATTACGTCCACTGGCATCGGCATCTATTCCCAGGTTTTTCAGCGCGTCGAGTACAATTTGTGTTGATACCGACTTGTCGTAACCGGGCTTGCCGGCCATAAAGGTAAAATTAGTATTGCCGAGATCATGAAACACGGCGCCACCACCGCTTTGGCGTCGGGCTAACACAACGCCGTCTTGTTCCATTTTACGAGTGTTGCATTCGCGCCATGCATTTTGACCACGCCCGATCACCACCGTATTGTCGTTACGCCAAAGAAAGAGCACATTTTGCGCTGATGACATGGTACGGAAAATCGTATCTTCCACCGCCAAATTAAACCAAGGGTGGGTCGAGGTGGATACAAACACGCGTAAAGGATGATTGTTGTCTTGCATAGTGGCTCCAAATTCGTCGAGATCTCGGCTCGTAGCATAGCAAACTCTTCATCTATGCCAACAAAATGGATAAACCGGTAGCTGATGGCGAGGAAAAATGGCTTAAATGCCGTTTAGCGTTTGGCATTAGTCGTGGCATTAATTAGTATGTAAGGTCAATTTATTACCTGTTCTCTCAGTCAATTGGCATTGAGGCGTATAACAAGACGACTCTGTCAGTTTGCTCAGACAATGGGTGAAACCATGATGTCAGCAGGTATTGTCATACACCTACCTGGTTTGGACTGCCCAACGGGTCGACGAGGAAACAATGCAACAATTAGAAGAAATTCTTGCGAATGCAACCAATGCGGTGGCCAATGCTGCCTCTGTGGCTGCATTGGATGAAGTCCGGGTAAAATACCTAGGAAAGAAGGGTGAGCTAACCGCACAGCTTCAGGCTTTAGGCAAATTGCCTCCTGAAGAACGCCGCGAAGCGGGTCAGAAGATAAATCAGGCTAAGCAAACCGTACAGCAGACGATTGCTGAACGTAAGCAAGCACTAGAACGTGCTGAGCTAGAAGCCAAACTGGCCGCCGAAACCATTGATGTGAGCCTGCCAGGCCGCCGGATTGAAAACGGTGGATTGCATCCGGTAACGCGCACCATTGAGCGTATTGAGCAATTTTTTGGTGAGCTTGGTTTTTCGGTGGAAGCTGGACCGGAAGTGGAAGATGGCTTCCATAACTTTGATGCATTGAACATCGCAGCCGATCATCCCGCGCGTACCGATCATGACACCTTCTTCTTTAACCCTGATTTGATGTTGCGTACCCATACCTCGGGCGTTCAGATCCGGACCATGGAAGCCGGCAAGCCGCCATTCCGTATTATTGCGCCAGGCCGTGTTTATCGAAACGATTACGACCAAACGCACACGCCCATGTTCCACCAAGTAGAAGGCTTACTGGTCGATAAAGACATTACCTTTGCCGATCTAAAAGGTATTTTGAACGACTTCCTTCGCAACTTTTTTGAGGAAGATCTCGAAGTACGTTTCCGTCCTTCCTATTTCCCGTTTACCGAGCCCTCAGCGGAAGTCGATGTGCGCCGTAAAGGTGGCAAATGGCTAGAGATCTTAGGTTGTGGCATGGTTCACCCCAATGTCCTGCGGTCGGTGAACATTGACCCAGAGGAATATCAAGGTTTTGCCTTTGGTATTGGGGTTGAGCGCCTAACCATGTTGCGCTATGGCGTGAATGATCTTCGTGCGTTCTTTGAGAACGATCTGCGCTTTTTGAAACAATTTAAGTAATCAGTGGGGCAAGGTAATAATGAAATTCAGTGAATCTTGGTTGAGAGAGTGGGTAAATCCAGCAAACGACACCAACGCGCTTGCCCACCAGATCACCATGGCCGGTCTTGAAGTTGACGAGATTGCCCCCGTGGCTGGCGAGTTTAGCGGTGTGGTTGTGGGTGAAGTGGTGGAATGTGGTCAACACCCTGACGCAGACAAACTGCGGGTCACTAAAATTAATGTAGGTAACGATGAGTTACTGGATATTGTCTGTGGTGCGCCGAATTGTCGCCAAGGCTTAAAAGTGGCGGTAGCCATGGTTGGAGCGGTATTGCCGGGTGATTTTAAAATCAAAAAGGCTAAGCTACGCGGTCAGCCATCATTCGGTATGTTGTGCTCGTTCACCGAGCTGGGTATCGATGTGGAATCGGATGGGATTATCGAATTGCCCGCTGACGCGCCGATTGGTACTGACATCCGTGATTATCTTGCACTCAACGATGTCACCATCGATGTGGATTTGACCCCAAACCGCGCTGATTGTTTGAGCCTACGTGGCTTGGCGCGTGAAGTGGGCGTATTAAACCGCACCGATGTAACAGAGCCTACCATTACGCCTGTTGCTGCCAGCATTGAAGACAAAGTATCGGTGCGCATCGATGCGCCACAAGCGTGCCCACGTTATCTGGGCCGTGTAGTAAAAAACGTTGATCTTAATGCGCAGAGCCCGTTGTGGATGCAAGAAAAACTGCGTCGCAGTGGTATTCGTTCTATCGATCCTGTGGTGGATGTCACCAACTATGTGATGCTTGAGCAAGGTCAGCCAATGCATGCGTTTGATCTTGGCAAGATTGAAGGTGGCATCGTGGTGCGTTTAGCCGAAGAAGGCGAAGCACTGACCTTACTTGATGGCAATGAAGCCAAACTAAATACGCAAACGCTCGTTATTGCGGATGAGAAAAAAGCGTTGGCGATGGCAGGCATTTTTGGCGGCCAAGAGTCAGGTGTGACCACAGAAACCCAAGATATTCTGTTAGAGTCAGCCTTTTTTGCCCCGGAAGCGATTCGTGGTCGCGCACGTAGCTATGGTCTACACACAGATTCATCTCACCGCTTTGAGCGCGGGGTTGATCCGGCACTGCAAGCCGCAGCGATGGAGCGAGCCACTGAATTATTGCTGGCTATCTGTGGCGGCGAAGCGGGCGAGATTGTGACGGCTGAGTCCACTAACACCTTGCCAGCTCGTGACACTGTCACACTTCGTCGTATCAAGCTCGATGGTTTACTCGGGCATGCTATTGACAACAAGGATGTCGATGCCATTTTGACCCGCTTAGGCTGTGCGGTGACGACCACCGATCAAGGTTGGGAAGCAACGGCACCAAGCTGGCGTTTTGATATTGCCATCGAGCAAGATTTGATTGAGGAAGTGGGTCGTATCTATGGCTACGACAATATTCCGACCCGTGCGCCGAAAGCTGCGCTCACCATGCGCGAATATAAAGAAGCGGCGATGCCACTCAAGCGTGTGCGTGATCTTCTGGTTGACCGTGGTTTCCATGAAGCGATCACTTATAGCTTTGTTGAGCCCAAGCAACAGGCGTTGATTGTGCCGAATGTGGCGCCGTTAATCCTGCCAAGCCCCATCTCGGCGGATATGTCCGCGATGCGCTTAAGCTTATTACCTGGTTTGCTCAATACGGTGGCCTATAATCAAAAGCGTCAACAACCGCGCGTACGTTTGTTTGAGTTTGGTTTACGCTTCACGCCTGAAGGCGATATGAGCGGTAACATACGTCAAGATAATATTCGCCAAGAGCGGATGCTTGCCGGGGTTATTGCCGGACCAAGTAGCGAAGAGCATTGGGGTCTGACCAGCGCAACGGTTGATTTCTTTGACTTAAAAGGGGATCTGGAAGCGGTGCTTGAGCTAACCGGTCAGTTGAATGATTTCCGCTTTGTGTCAGCCTCTCATCCCGCGATGCACCCAGGCCAAACTGCAGCGATTGAGTTTGATGGCAATGTTGTCGGCCATATTGGTACGCTACATCCAGAGCTAGAACGCGAGTTTGGCTTAAATGGGCGTACCGTGGTGTTTGAGCTGGAATGGCAAGCGATTGATACGCGCTTTATTCCTGAAGCGGCCGGTCTGTCCAAGTTCCCTGCAAACCGTCGTGATATTGCGGTGATTGCCGATGAGTCGCTCGCATCAGGTGATGTAGTCGCTGCGTGTTTGCAAAGTGGTAATGCGCTGATTAAAGATGCACAACTTTTCGACCTGTATACCGGTAAAGGGGTAGAAGACGGGAAGAAGAGCTTAGCGATAGCACTTATTTTGCAATCGGATGAGCGCACCCTAGAAGAGGCCGATATCAGTGACGCGGTGTCGGGTGTCGTGCACAACCTCTCAGAAAAACTGGGCGTGGTCTTGCGAGATTAGCCCCATTTAAGTGAAAAAAGCAGCGGTAACGCTGCTTTTTTATGCCTAAATGGCCTAACATCTATGCGTTTGAAAAACTGAATAAATTCGCTATATTTGTTTATTAATTGTTCAATTATTGATAAAAGCGTCTAATATCGACCACAGAGGTTGTCCATTTATAGACGTACCGGCAGATAAACGTGTAACGTATTGGTTTAAAAGGTCAATTTTTTGGACATGGCGCTATTTTTTTTCATGTAAAAAAGTTGGCGCAAATCAGCCAGTTGGCATACACTTGTTTTTAAGTGGTTTTCGAATGTTCCTAAAATACAAGGGCTAAAGACGCGTAGACCACGTGTAGAATGGCGGTGTCGATACTGCGGTATTGCCAATGTGTTAAACAATTCTTGAGGGAAAACCTATGGCGCTCACGAAAGCCGATTTGGCTGAGAACCTGTTTGAAAATATCGGGATTAGCAAACGGGACGCCAAGGATACAGTCGAAGTGTTTTTTGAAGAAGTACGAAAAGCGCTTGAAAGTGGCGAGCAAGTCAAACTGTCCGGTTTTGGTAATTTTGATTTGCGAGACAAGAATCAACGCCCCGGTCGAAACCCTAAAACAGGGGAAGATATTCCGATCACGGCGCGTCGTGTTGTCACTTTTCGACCCGGCCAAAAACTTAAAGCACGAGTTGAAAATGCAGAAGTTGAAAAGTAAGCCTACATCAACTTGTCGGTGGTGATAGCACCACAATAGAAAGCCGTGTGCCTTTGGTTCACGGCTTTTTAATTTGTCTATACATGATCACATTGTCAGGATAAAACACTGGGGTTATTGGTTATCTCGTTGTAACGTTTTGTTGTCTAGTTGTAATAAAAGGAAGCATTATGCTGACAGCACGCCCAGGCGCCTTTATTGATGCCGCCCTGACCGCGCCTCACGCGTTCCAAGCCGACCAATGGCATCAGTCGTCTCTGACCTTCACACACCACATGCCCGGTGTGGTGCGCATCCAACCTGACAACCCCACGGTATCGCGTTGCGTGGTCTTATCTGCGGGGATCCATGGCGATGAAACCGCACCGATTGAGCTGATTGACGGGTTGCTGGCCGATATTCTCAGTGGCGCATTGATTCCGACGGTGCCGTTACTGCTCATTATTGGTCATGCAGAAGCCATTAAAGCCCATACCCGGTTTATTGAAGATAACTTGAACCGTCTTTTTGGTGGCTGGAATCAAGAAAAAAACGAAGAACACCACTTGGCCAACCAGCTACAGCAAGCAGTCAGTGACTTTTTTGCGGCGCAGCCCGCGTCAATGCAGCGTTGGCACTTGGATTTACACAGCGCTATTCGCGACTCTTTCCACTATATGTTTGGCGTGATCCCCAAGACGTCTAAAGCGACGGATGTACGCCCACTGGCGGCCTTGCTCAACGATGCGCAAATGGATGCGAGTGTTCTGTCACAATCGCCATCCCCCACATTCAGCTGGTACAGCGCCAACCATCATGATGCCTTGGCGGCGACCTTAGAAATGGGGCGTGTTGCGCCACTGTATGAGAACGACATGCGTGAGTATGCACCGCTTAATCAGACATTACGCACGCTCCTTAGCGAGACTGCGTTGCCCTCGACACTGACACCCATGCGTTTTTATCGAGTAACACGCACGTTGACGAAACACACCGAGCAGTTTGCGCTGACGTTTTCATCCTCGGCGAAGAACTTTACGCCGTTTCAGCAAGGTGAATGCTTAGCCACGGATGAAGGTATGAGCATTCATGCTGAGCAAGACGGTGAGGTCGTGATCTTCCCCAATGCGAATGTGCCGGTTGGCCATCGTGCTGGATTATTAGCCACGCCTTTTCGCCCTGATGCCGACCAGCCCTTGTATGTGAATACAACATCAGCGTAATTGCGTACTCTTGCCACACGCTGGGCGTTAGCGCTTTTCAACCGTTGATTCAGTCGGTAAAGTACATTGCATTATTATGTGCTAAATAGATGGTCGAACGACCCATGCAAGTGTCATCACTCACCGCCCGCCAACATATCCGTTGGCGGCGCGCGTTATGTCTTTTTTCCTGTCTTTTGTTGTTAGCCAGTGGCGTGGCGCTAAGTGTGGGAGAGCTCTGGATTAATCCGCTCGCGCCCGATTCGCCATTGGCGCAACAACTGCTGATCCAGCTGCGTTTGCCTCGGGTGTTAGCTGCATTATTGATAGGAGCGTCGCTGGCGATGGCGGGAGCCAGCTTGCAAGTATTGCTGGGTAATCCTTTGGCTGAGCCGGGTGTGCTTGGGATCTCCGGTGGGGCGAGCATTGCGGTCGTCTTATTATTACTGCTTGCGCCTACGTGGGCATCAAGCTCGCATATGGCGATTGCTGCGATGCTAGGCGCCAGTGCCTTTACCTTGATATTGGTGATGTTGGCACGCCGGGCATTAGCCACGTCCCGAATTTTATTGGTGGGGGTTGCCCTGAGCATCTTAGCCGGCTCGGGAGTGACATTGGCATTTTATTTCAGCACCGACTTTAACCTACGCCAATTAATGGTTTGGTTAATGGGATCCCTATCGGGCATGCGTTTAGAGCATGTTGCGATATTGTCGATAACGTTACCTTGTATTGCGCTATTATGGCGCTTCGGGCAAAAACTCGATCAACTCATGCTTGGCGACCAACAAGCACAGCAATTGGGACTTGATACTCATCGGCTGCGTTGGCAGTTGATTGTGCTCGTGAGCATACTGGTTGGGGTATCGGTTGCGACGGCCGGTGTGATCGGCTTTATTGGTCTAATTGTGCCGCATTATTTGCGCTTATGGTTGGGCAGCCGTAATAGCTACTTGTTGCCAATGTCGGCGCTTGCCGGCGCATTATTGCTCGTCTGTGCGGATACCATTGGACGGCTTATTATTCCCTCGGCGGAGTTACCTGTCGGCGTGGTAACCAGTGTGATTGGTGCACCTTTGTTTATTTGGATGTTAGTGAGGGCAGGGTAATGGTGGTTCATGCGCAAGATGTGAGTTTGCCGCCGAGGCTTTTTCCCCTTTCCCTATCCGTTGAAGCCGGGCAGGTGGTGCATTTAATTGGGCCTAATGGCAGTGGCAAAAGTACCTTGTTACAGCTTCTCTCGGGATTAGAGATGCCAGAAGCTGGTCACATCGCGATCAATAGCCAACGTCTCGGCGGTCAAACCCGGCAAACATTGGCGCAGTGGCGCGGCTACCTGATGCAGCATCAACGTCCGGCGTTCGTCATGGCGGTGTTTGAATACCTTAATCTGGTGCTTGATAGCTTACCAAGACCAAGCTTACAAGGACAAAGCTTACCAAGACAAAGCTTACAGCAAATGGCTGGCAGCGCACGTGATGAGGCGGTGAATCATATCGCCTCGCGTTTAGCTGTTTCCGATAAACTCCATCGGCGCATTGATAGCTTGTCCGGAGGAGAGTGGCAACGTGTTCGTCTCGCCGGCGCTTTGTTGCAAGTGTTGCCGTCACTTAACCCTCATGCGTGTCTGCTATTACTGGATGAACCGGCAACTGGGCTTGATGTGGCACAACAAGAAATCATCTACCAAGAAATTAGCATGATGGCAGCAACTTATGGCATTGCGATTGTGATGGCGAATCACGATCTCAACCGGACATTGGTACATGCCGATAAGGTATTATTGCTTAACCAGGGACGCCTTGTTGCCACTGGGCGCCCTGGGCAGGTGTTAACCGATCGCCAACTTTCAGAGGTGTTTGCGACCCCGCTTGAGCAAGTCTCCACGGTAAATGGCCCCGTGATTATGCGTGCGCGAACGAGTTAACTACCACGCGTTGCTAGTCACGTTCATCGTTGTCGATAACCGTTAATTTGGCGCGAATAAAGTCAGCATGATCGACATAAAGTAGCTCGGCCGTTTTTCGAATCACGGCTTCCTCTAAGGGGTCGATGTTTTCATCGGCGTAAGCCACCGACCACATGGCTTCGATAAGCAAAATCCGTGTGTGCGGGTCGAGATCGCGTAATTTATCGGTATATTCATAGAGTGACGTTGCATGCTCACTGTGTTGTTGTGCTTGCTCAAGTAACGATTCAGCTTGCGTGCTCTCAAGCGATAAAAGTTGGCAGATCCGTGCTTTCTTGGTCTCCTTCTCCCTTTCATCAATATCATGATCCGCCATGGCGACTTCACTGAGCAGGCCAGCCATCGCTTGATGCCGTGATAAGCCTGCCTGATCGCCCTGTTGCCCCAGATCGGCCGCAAAGGCAGATTCTAATTTACTAAATAGCTGTTTAAGCATGGCGCTTCTCCCTACTGCGAAGTCATTTCGGTCTGTCATAGAATACGGCGCGAATCCTATGCAGGTTTGATTCTTTTTACTTTGTGATAGGATGCGACACCAATCAACCTTATTTATCGGCTGTGACACTGATAAACGCCTTAAAAGATTAAGCAGTAAGCAGGAATCGCCTTGAGTTCACGTCATCACAACACGCCAGACACGCTATTTGCAGCCTTAAACGATTGTATGCTGCAAGACCGTTTTCGCTTTAAAAAACGCATTTACGGTGCGCAGAAAATCAATAAAAACGATGCCAAACAGGCCGTTTACGATCAAATCGCCGCGGATATGGCGCAAAGCATGCAGCGCGTCTTATCGCGACAAACGAGCACGCCCACCATTAGTTATCCTGAGGCATTGCCCGTTAGTCAGAAAAAAGACGATATTGCCGAGGCTATTGCCAACCATCAGGTAGTGATTATTGCCGGTGAAACGGGATCGGGTAAAACCACTCAGCTACCCAAGATTTGTATGGAATTAGGGCTGGGTGTTGCAGGGACCATTGGTCATACGCAGCCACGTCGCTTGGCGGCGCGCTCTGTTGCTTCTCGCATTGCCGATGAGCTTGATGTCGAGCTTGGCCGTAGTATCGGCTATAAAGTGCGTTTTAACGACAAGGTGTCAGATGCGACTCAAGTAAAGCTGATGACTGACGGGATCTTGTTGGCAGAAATTCAGCATGATCGTTATCTCAATCAGTATGACTGCATCATCATCGATGAAGCGCACGAACGTAGCCTCAATATCGACTTTATTCTCGGCTATTTGCGCGAGTTGCTGCCAAAGCGTCCCGACTTAAAAGTCATCATCACCTCGGCGACCATCGACCCAGAACGTTTTTCTAAGCATTTCAACAATGCCCCCATGATTGAGGTGTCTGGCCGCACTTATCCGGTTGACGTGCGCTATCGTCCGTTGGCTGAAGACGATGAAAGCGACCGCGATCAGCTTGAAGCGATTAGCGAAGCCGTCGATGAGCTTTGCACCGAAGGGCCAGGCGACATTCTGATCTTTATGAATGGTGAGCGAGAAATTCGTGACACGGCCGATCACTTGCAACGTCGCCAGTTACGGGATACCGAGATTTTACCGCTCTATGCTCGGCTTTCTGCCGGCGAACAAAATCGTGTTTTTCAATCTCATTCTGGGCGACGGATTGTACTGGCTACCAACGTCGCAGAAACCTCGTTGACGGTCCCGGGGATCAAGTATGTGATTGATCCGGGTACGGCGCGCATTTCACGCTATAGCTACCGCACCAAGGTACAGCGGTTGCCCATTGAGCCAATTTCGCAAGCCAGTGCCAACCAGCGTAAGGGCCGTTGCGGGCGTGTGTCAGAAGGGATTTGTATTCGCCTTTATAGCGAAGACGATTTTTTAGGTCGACCTGAGTTTACCGATCCGGAAATTCTTCGAACCAATCTGGCGTCGGTGATTTTGCAAATGACGGCGCTTGGTCTGGGTGATATTCAAGCCTTTCCGTTTGTTCAGCCACCTGATAGCCGTCACATTAAAGACGGTGTGCGCTTACTCGAAGAGCTGGGGGCAATTAAATCCGGACAAGTGGCCTCCAAGCGTCAGCTGACGGGAGTGGGCAAAACCCTGGCCAAGCTTCCGATTGATCCGCGTTTAGCGCGCATGGTGATTGAAGCGCCTAAGTATGGGGCACTCAATGAAGTGATGGTGATTGCTGCCGCGCTGGCGATTCAAGATCCGCGTGAGCGTCCGGCGGACAAACAGCAACAAGCCGATGAGCAGCACCGCCGGTTTGCCGATAAAGAATCCGACTTTTTAGCGTATGTCAATCTGTGGGGCTACGTGAAAGAGCAGCAACAATTGCTGTCGAATAACCAGTTCCGCAAGCAGTGTAAAAAAGACTACCTCAACTACCTGCGTGTACGAGAGTGGCAAGATGTCCACTACCAAATTACCCAGGTAATGAAAGAGCAAAACAGCGCATTTAACCAAGAGCCGGCAAACTATCAGGCTATGCATATGGCTTTACTCGCCGGCATGTTGAGTCATATTGGTTTAAAAGACCAAGAGAAGAACGATTACCAAGGTGCCCGCAATGCACGTTTCCATATTTTTCCTGGATCGGGCTTATTTAAAAAACAGCCTAAATGGGTGATGGTGGCCGAGCTGGTCGAAACCTCCAAATTATGGGGGCGAATTGCCGCGCGGATCCAACCCGAGTGGGTCGAACCCTTGGCGCAGCATCTGATTAAGCGCACCTACAGTGAGCCGCATTGGTCTCGGAAGCAGGCGGCGGTCATGGCAAGCGAAAAAGTGACCTTATACGGGATCCCGATTGTTGCCAGCCGCAAAGTAAACTATGGCCCGATTGATCCTGTGCTCAGCCGCGAACTATTTATTCGCTCGGCGCTGGTTGAAGGCGACTGGCAGACTAAGCACGCCTTTTTCCGTCAAAATCAAAAGCTGCTTGCGGAGGTGGAAGAGCTAGAGCTTAAATCGCGTCGCCGCGATATTTTGGCAGACGATGACACCTTGTTTGATTTTTATGACCAGCGTCTCGATCACAGTGTGGTCAGTGGTCGTCACTTTGATAGCTGGTGGAAAAAAGCCCGTCAGGACGATCCCGATTTACTGAATTTCGAAAAAGCCATGCTGCTGCAAGGTGATGCGAGCCATGTCACCGAGTTAGATTATCCCAACGTTTGGTATCAAGATAACGTCAAACTCAAGCTCAGTTATCAGTTTGAACCCGGGCAAGATCATGATGGGGTCACGGTGCATATTCCGTTACCGATTCTCAACCAGGTATCTGAAGAGGGCTTTGATTGGCATGTGCCGGGTCTGCGTCATGAGCTGATTGTCGCATTGATCAAATCCTTGCCTAAGCCGTTACGTCGTAACTTTGTCCCGGCCCCCAACTATGCCGATGCCATCTTACAGCGCGTGACGCCACTAGAGGCGCCTTTGCTAGATAGTATGGAAAAAGCCCTTAAGCAGATGTCAGGGGTGACGATTGCGCGTGAAAGCTGGAACTTCAGCCAACTGCCAGAGCATTTGCGGATGCAGTTCCGCGTCGTCGATGATAAAAATCGAACCCTCGCGGAAAGCGAAGATCTGAACGCGCTCAAGGTGTCACTCAAAGATCAGGTTCAGGCCACCTTGTCGGACGTGGCAGATGATGACATTGAGCAGCAAGGGATCACGCAATGGCACTTTGGCCGTTTGCCATCGCGTTATCAGCAAAAAAAACATGGCTTTGAAGTCAAGGCTTACCCGGCACTGGTGGATGAAAAAGACAGCGTCGCGATTCGCTTATTTGAAACGGAAGATCAGCAACTAAAAGCGATGCAGGCCGGACAGCGCCGGTTGATTTTACTCAATGTGCCATCGCCGATTAAGTATCTTCATGCACATTTACCCAACAAATCAAAGCTGGGGCTGTACTTTAACCCCTATGGGCGTGTGCTGGATTTAATCGATGATTGTATTGCTTGTGGCGTCGATAAATTAATTGCTCAGCACGGCGGCCTTACTTGGGAAGAGGCCGAGTTTGAGTCGTTAAAAGAAACCGTGCGTGCAGAGCTAGGCGATACAGTGGTCGACATTGCTCAGCACGTTGAGCAAATCCTGACGCATGCGTTTACTATCAACAAAAAACTGAAAGGCAAAGTAGATTTGTCGATGGCATTTGCTATGTCTGATATTAAAGCGCAATTGGAAGGCTTGATATACAAAGGGTTTGCCACCGACTGTGGTTGGGAGCGGCTGCCGGATATTTTGCGCTATATGAAGGCGATAGAGCGTCGACTAGAAAAATTACCCGTCGATCCGACGCGCGATCGTAACCATATGCTCAAGATAGAGTCGGTCATGAACGACTATAAAACGCTGTATAACAAGCTGCCAAAAGGAAAGCCGGTGCCTGATGAGGTGAAGGCGATTCGTTGGATGATTGAAGAGCTACGCGTGAGTTACTTTGCTCAGCAACTGGGTACCCCGTACCCGGTGTCTGATAAGCGGATCAAAAACGCAATGGCTGCGCTTTAATTGTGGCAACCTTCTGCCACCGTCGACTTGCGCGTGTACGTCGGTCTGCGGTGAGCTGATGAAATTACTTAACTATCAATAGCTAATGAAACCGTGTCTTGATGGCACGGTTTTTGTTTTTGTCAATACAGGCACGCTAACTAGATAGCCTGTATTGCAGTGGCAAAACAAGGAGCACATCATGATGCGATTCATTCTTCCCTCTTGGGGACTTGGGCTGTTGGGCTTACTTACATTGAGCATCTCTCATCCCGTATTGGCCAGCTTTAAAGATGACGTCAGTGGGCTATATCAATCCCTTCACCTTGAAGGAGAGGTATCTTATCACGCTTTTGCCGATGCCTACCGTCACTTTTCCCAGCATCACAGTGCCAAACCTGTGATGACGTTGATTGATTATGGTAAGCCGTCGACCGAGAAACGCTTTTGGGTGATTAATGTCAAAACGCGTAATGTCCTTTTTCGTTCGTACGTCTCGCATGGCAAGAACAGCGGGAATCTGTATGCCAAGACGTTTTCTAATCGCGTCAATTCGCGACAAACATCCCTCGGCATTTATCGTGCAGCGGAAACGTATCACGGCAAACACGGCTATTCGCTGCGCTTAGATGGCCTCTCTGAAGGTTTGAATGATAAGGCGCGTGAACGGGCAATTGTGATTCACGGTGCTGACTACGCCAATCCCGCCATGATTGAGCAAAGCGGTCGTCTTGGACGAAGCTGGGGGTGCCCGGCATTACCCACTGATTTATCATCTCGTGTGATTGATGTGATCAAAAATGGCACCTTCATCTATGCCTTTTCCCACCAGGCATAAAAAAGCCCGCGAGTCAGTTATCACGATGCATTGCAAACCTCACTACCGAACAATAACTGTTGCTAGCTTACTGCCAAAATCATCTTCCTTTTACCGCTTAGGCTTAGATTCTGGTTAGCCTTTAGCCTTATGCGATAAGGAGGACAATGATGCGATATATTAACCGGCTCAGTATTGGTTTGCTTTCTGCTTGTGTGCTATCCCCGGCCATATCATTGAGTGCTCCATCGGCACCGGCATTGATGCACGGCGTGGATGGGCAGTTAGCGTCACAAAGCTATCAAGGCTTTTGGGCGAGTGAGAAGCTAGACGGCATTCGGGCCTACTGGACCGGCACGGAATTGTTGACGCGCCAGGGGAATCCCATTCATGCACCGCAATCGTTTCTGGCTGCCTTGCCTAATGTGCCCCTTGATGGGGAGTTATGGGCTGGGCGCGGTGAATTTCAAACCGTATTGCGAACGGTGCTTGATAAGACGCCAAATGACAGTGACTGGCAACGTATTGGTTTTTACGTGTTCGATCTTCCACAACATCCAGGCCCCTTTGCTGAGCGCTATCTGGCATTAAAACGTCTGGCCGAGCAAGGAGGCGACGTGATCCAGTGGGTTGAGCAGCAGCCGGTGGCCAATGACCAAGCACTGGCCGATCGCTTGGCTCAAATCACCGACGCGGGTGGCGAAGGGCTGATGCTGCATCATCCAGAGAGTTTATACCTTGGCGCGCGCGTTGATAGCTTGGTCAAGCTTAAGGCGTACCAAGAAGTCGATGTGTCTGTGGTGGGAATGAATCCGGGGCAGGGACGTTTGACCGGAATGATGGGATCACTCCAAGTGCAGATGGCGGATGGCACTGTGTTTAACGTTGGCTCTGGTTTTACCGATCAACAGCGTCAACGCCCGCCTGAGAAGGGGCAGACCATTGTCGTACGTTATAACGGCGTGACGGATAAAGGGATCCCACGTTTTGCCCGCTTTATACGAGAAAAAGTCGCACTCTAGGCGCGACTTGACTCGCTTGTTGTTCGGCGGCTAGTGAGATGCGGTTGTCGATGAGCCTGACGTTGCTGTCTTGGTCACGGTATCCGAGGTTGGGTGCCGCAATTGATGGTCAAGACATTGGCAATCGGTGCTGTACTTTTTCTTGCCGGTTTTTCCGATCCCAGGGTTGAAGCTGTTGGTTGGATCAAGCTGATGATAAAAGTTGGCTAAATCGGGCTCTGCCGCATAAAGGTGTCCCACATTATGCTCTGCCGGATATTTCGCGCCGCGGGTTTCTAATTGCGCCAGCATCTTAGCTTTGATTGCTGCCACGTCTGCGCCTTTTTTGATCACATAGTCTTGGTGAAACACATGACAGAAGAAATGGCCGTAATAGAGCTTTGTCACTATGTTTTGTTCAATCTCTTCGGGCAAGTGTTCTTGCCATTCGGTTTCATTACGTTTTAGTGCAATGTCGAGAGCCAAAATGTCTTCACTATCCCGGTGGTGCATAATGTGATAGCGGATCGCTGCACCGGCGGCGGCAAAACGATGCAACATCGCTTTTTTGGCTTCATCCGCATTACAGGCAAAATAGTCACTGTCTGGGTGCTCGGCAAAAAAGCGGCTTAAAAAGGCGGATATCTCATTAATGCCCTCGTCAGAGGCTTTCACGATCAAGTAATGCTCATATCGATCGCGAAATGCCAACATGCGTTTGGGTAAATGCTGAGGAAATAATTGACTGGCATACTGCATCACTTTGTCGGGTAAGGACTTAGGCAGCAGCGGTACTTTGTCTAACCAGGCGGTGATCTGGGCTTTTAAGGCAAACATCTTGGGGATTGAATCGGTACCCAGTTGCCCAATCGCGAGAAACACGTCTTTTCCGTAACGCTCGGCGATATTAAAGGCATCACGGTGCATGTATTCACCGACCTCTGGCAAATGCGACAATTCAGACAGTACACGTCGACGCAGCGTATTGAAGACATCTGGATCATTGGTACCCAGATAAAAAACTTGCTCGCGCTCAGGGATAGGATAGGTGTCTAGTCGCACAGCGAACACAGCGAGTTTACCGGCACACCCGCTTACTTCATGCAGGCGACGTTTATCTGCGTTATAACGAGCAGGGCTGTCGGCATCGACATCACGCAAGATGTGCTCATAGTCATGGGCGGAGGCTTTACGGTCGTCAAACACAACGTCTTCGCGACGGTAATCCCCTTTTTCAACGCGAGAGAGTATGGTTTCTGGGTCGTCACCCAGGGCAATACCTAAATGGTTGACCAGTACTAATTCACCGTGTTCAGTCAGTTGCGCGAATAGCGAATATTCCGTATAAGCTGGGCCACGCTTCACTAGCGCTCCCCCTGAGTTGTTCGCCACGCCGCCGACAATTGAGGCGCCAATACACGACGAGCCGATGACCGAGTGAGGCGCTCGATGGTGGGGACGCAACGTTTTCTCTAAGTGATGCAGTGTGGTGCCAGGGAAACTGATCACTTGCTTGCCATCATCAATCAATTGTAATCCGTCGAGGCGGGTGGTGTTGATAATAACGACATCACGATCATAGTCATCCCCTTTGGGCGTAGAGCCCTCGGTTAACCCCGTGTTAGCCGCTTGCATAATCATGACCACATCGGCTGCAACACAAGCTTGTAGCACGCGCCATTGCATCACTAACGAGGTTGGAAAGATCACTGCCAGTGCCGATCCGCCCCCAGAGCGCCACCCCATGCGATAGTGCTGGGTTTGGCTTTTATCGGTAAGGAAGTTGTCTTTGCCCACGATGTCCGTCAACGTCGAGAGAAAAGTTTGCTGCTGGGTTGACGACAAACGTGATGGGGTATTCATAAGCGTTCCTTTCCTTCATGTTTACAAAGGCTGGGGTCAGCCTAGCTGGCCCGCTTGTGGTCAGGCAGGCCGAGAGACGCTCGGCCTGATGGATTGAGATTACGCTACAGTGAGCACATCAGCAAATTGCAGTATGTTCACCAATATAATGCCAATAATGCCGGCCGCGACTAAATAATACAGCGTGGGTAAAATCGTTTTTCTGAGCGTCGCGCCTTCTCGCCCAAGTAAGCCAACGGTTGCAGAGGCGGCGACGACGTTGTGTATTGCAATCATATTGCCAGCGGCCGCGCCAACGGCCTGTAGAGCAATGACAACCACCGTCGATGCGCCCAGGGTCTGTGCGACTTCAAACTGAAATTGACTAAACATCATGTTCGAAACGGTGTTTGAACCGGCAATAAATGCGCCTAATGCGCCAATTGTTGCACTCAGCGCTGGGAAGCCATCGCCGACCAGATCAGCGGCAAATCGTGCGGTCATAACGGGCATACTGACGAGTTCGGCACCATTCACGCCTGAGTTGATAAAAATACGCACCATTGGAATCGTAAAGACCAAGACAAAGCCGGCGCCGATCAGTGTTTTACTCGACTCGCGTGCAGCTGTCATTAGTGGGGCTAATTGACGAGCTTGTAATAAGACGGCGAGTAAGGCCACAAATGCCAGAATGCCCCCAGGGAGATATAAAGGCTGAATGGCGGCATTGATGCCCGTTTCACCAAACAGAGCGGAGAAACTTAAGCTCACATCCGTGAGTGCGGTTTTAACGGTTGGGCTGACGCGGCTAATCACCAAGAAGACAGCTAATAGGATATAGGGCGTCCAAGCCATAGCCATGCTCATGGGTTTATCTTGGATTTTAAGGTCCATTTTTAATGATCCTAGCCAATGTGTCGGCCACGTGGATTCATCATCAAAGTCCCACTGCGTCTTGGGAACAAGAAATCCTTTCCGCGCGGCTATCGTGACCAGCACAATACCGACGAGCCCGCCGAGTAGTGATGGAAACTCCGGGCCGAGCAGCCAGCCGGTGAGCGCGTAGGGAACCGTAAAGGCTAAACCAGCAAAAATTGCAAAAGGCGCGACCGCCAAGCCTTCTTTCCAGCTTTTATTTTTTCCAAAAAAACGGGTCAGCATCATAGCCATGAGCAGCGGCATAAGGGTGCCGATCACCGCATGAATAAACGAGACTTGCGTGGTAATTGCCTGCAAGTAGGTGGCCCAATCGCTGCCGTTGGCGGTGAGGGTCTGACCAATAGCATGACTGTCTAATCCTTTATTAACCCCGACGATAATGGGGGTCCCCACGGCGCCGAATGACACAGGGGTTGACTGGATCATCATGCCGACCACTACCGCTGCAAGCGCAGGGAAACCGATGGCAACCAAGAGTGGCGCGGCAATTGCAGCAGGTGTCCCAAACCCAGATGCTCCCTCAATAAAAGAGCCGAAACACCAAGCGATGATAATGGCTTGTATTCGCCTGTCGTCCGAGATAGTGGTAAAACCATTTCGAATCACGGTGATCGCGCCTGTGTGCTTTAACGTGTTAAGTAAAAGGATGGCACCAAACACGATCCACAGGACAGCGGCGGTGATAATGAGTCCTTGGGCAATAGAGGCCGATACGCGCGCTGCGCTCATTTGCCACTGGAATAGTGCGATCAAGACTGTCATGATAAAGGCAACCGGCATCGCCTTTTTGGCAGGCCAGTTTAACCCCACCAGTAAAATAGCAGCCACCACAATGGGTGAGAACGCAACGAGGGCGTAGAGGGTATCTGTCATAAGTATTCCTTAGTTAGGCGTCTCTTCCGTTAAATCACGTAAAAAAGTGGCGTCACTCATGTGTTGTTATTTTGCTGACAGCTCGGTGACGTAATGTTAACAAGGTGTGACATTACGCGTTTACATTTCTCTGATATATGGAAATAATGAAAATAATTACTTCCATTACTGACACAATATGCCTAAAACAGATGATCTCGTTCTTTTTGCTCAAGTTGTTGAGTATGGTTCTTTTAGTAAGGTCGCGGAAATAAATTCCCTGACAAATTCCGTAGTTAGCAAACGTGTTAAAAAGCTTGAAGAAGGCTTAGGCGTGCAGCTTTTGTACCGTACAACGCGCAAACTGACCCTTACTGATGCAGGGCGTACCTTGTACCAAGGTGCAAAAACTGTGAAGCAGGCCGCTGATGAAGCGTTTGATGCTGTTGCAGGACTAGGAGAAGCGATTACTGGGCAGATAAAGATATCCGTCCCGACAATCTCGGGTGAGTTATTGTTAGCCGAAGCGGTCGCTGAGTTTTGTGGTCAATATCCCGGCTTGAATATTGATATGTCTTTGAACAACCGCTTCGTCGATTTGATTGATGAAGGCTTCGATTTAGTGATCCGTACAGGGTACTTGGAAGACTCGAGTCTTATCGCTCGCCATATTCTCGATTCTCAGTGGGTCGTATGTGCAGCACCAGGCTATATTGCTCGCCACGGCAGGCCTCAGCACCCCATTGAGCTTAAACAGCATAACTGCTTGCAATACGCGTATCAGACCACAGGTGCGAGTGATTGGGAGTTTAAAGGCGAGGATAAAAATCAAGTCATCAAAGTGACAGGTAATCTGTCTACGGATAACCCGATTGCATTGCGCCAGGGAGCGTTGAGTGGTCATGGGATCGCTTATGTGCCGCGCTGTTTGGTGTATAACGATTTAATCGAAGGGGATTTGATTGATCTTTTCCCTGATCAAGTGGGAAAAAAACTTGGGATTTACGCGGTTTATCCGTTTACACGTCAACCGCCGAAAAAGGTACGCTTATTGATTGAGCATATTCGCAATAAGTATTTGGCTATTCAGCACTGCTTCTAGTTGGCACGGCTTCTAGGGAATCAGTATTCACTGGGCGATTTCATCACTGTGAGTGGCCCTGATTAGCGAGCTTCAGGGCCGATAGGACACTATAAAGTCACGGGGCTATATGGTGCTGTAAGCGTCCTTTCGCTGATTAAATCGCTCAACCAGGTCTTGAATTGCCGCTTCGCAATAGGGGCGTAATCCACTGGCTACCATGGTCTTGCATCCGTGACCGACTCGTTGGCCGTTAACGATAAAATCAAAGGCGAGCTCAACTTTTCCTCGTTTTCCGCTGACATGCATTGCTGAATCGGAGAGCTCGACTTGCGCAGAGGCAATCGATAAATCGTCGAATGCTAGGCTCATTTTTTCATACATCACCAATGGGCGATCGGTGTTTATCATCATCTGTTGCTCACGCATCAGTGGCACCATGATGTGGGGAAAGTTCTTGCCAGAAAACTGAACATAATGAGTAGCTATTTCGGTCGCCAATGCCTGATCATGACGCACCGCGCCGCGTCGAGTCATTGTTAGGTAGCGTTTTTGATCATCGTCGACGACAGTGACTTCCTCATCTGTTTCAACGATAGTTAAAGGGGTGTTGGCACTGATCATGCCATTAAACTGAATTTCAATTTCCTCACTGATCCCCGTTTTTGCGAGCAAAATAGAAAGGAGCAGATCCCCCGGCACACAAAATCGTGACGCATCGGTATCATGAATGGGGTTAAAGTCACCGGCAACGCGTTTCGCAAAGTCACTCGCTTGTTGGCGAGTAAAAATCAGTTTTCCATCTTGCTCAGAATAATAATGTTCTAAATTCATAGTGAGTAACAGATACGAGAAATAAGCGGCCATTGTAACCCAAGCAGTACCAAGCATTGGTCTAGCCAGTCGTTACATCGCTTATTTGTGAGTTATGTCAACGACTAAGGTCTAAAACCACAATGCTTCAATGGTAAAGGCGAGAGTGGTATAAATGGCGTAGGTTAATGAATTATCAAGGATAGGCGTATGACATTCCCTTATCAACATATCGTAATTTTAACCGGCGCTGGCATATCAGCGGAATCAGGGATAAAAACATTTCGTGATCAAGATGGCTTGTGGGAAGAACACCACATTGAAGATGTTGCAACGCCTGAGGGGTTTGAGCGCAATCCGACGTTAGTGCAGCAGTTTTATAATGATCGCCGTCGACAATTACAGTCGGGAGTGAGCCCAAACCTCGCCCATAACGCCTTGGCTTACTTGGAAAAAACAACCCATGCCTCTGTGCTGGTGGTGACACAAAATATTGACGATCTCCATGAGCGAGCTGGCACCCATCATATTATTCATATGCATGGTGAACTATTAAAGGCACGCTGTAGTCACTCTCAGCAAACCATTGATTGGAAAGGTGATATTTCGGTTTCTGACCACTGCCACTGTTGTCAAATGCCGGCACCTTTGCGGCCTCATGTTGTTTGGTTTGGTGAAATGCCATGGGGCATGGGGAAAATTCATGAGGCGTTAAATAAAGCGGATTTGTTTATCTCTATAGGGACATCGGGGGCAGTGTATCCCGCAGCGGGCTTTGTGCATGAAGCGGCAATGCATGGCGCGCATACAATTGAAATCAACCTCGAACCCAGTGCGGTTGAGAGCGAGTTTGATGAACGGCGCTACGGCAAAGCAAGCACTTTAGTGCCTGAGCTGGTGGATGAGATACTGGCGCTTGAGCGATAAATCAGGGGCGTCTTTGCCCCTGACAGTCTAGAACAGTACGCGGGATCACATACCGGCTTTTAAGCGTTGAAAATAATCTTCATAAAGTCGGTTGGCGTCACCTACATCGTTTTGCCATTCGCCGGCAGCCATCACCGACTGTGGTGGATAAATTTGCGGGTTATTTTTAAACGCGGCAGGCAATAACGGATAGGCGGCTTTCACTGGCGTTGGATAACCTATCTGCAGGGCAAGCTTAGCGGCGTTTTCCGGACGTAAGAGAAAATCGATCATTTTATGCGCGGCATCGACGTTTTTAGCATCCGCTGGAATCGCGAGGCTATCCATCCAAAAAATTGCGCCTTCTTCTGGCCACACCATGTCGATCGATGCGCCTTCTTGACGCGCCATGTAGGCACTGCCATTCCAAAGCATGCCTAGGGTGACTTCGCCCGCTAAAAACGGGTTAGCCGGAAAATCAGAATTAAAGAGCAATACATTTGGCATCAACGTTTTAAGTGACTGATAGGCCGCTTTTATTTCTTCCGGATCTGTGGTGTTGGCAGAGTAACCGAGTTTTCGCAGGGCAATATGAAATAGCTCTCTGGCATCATCCATCATCAACAGTTGGCCTTGCCATTTGGGATCCCATAAATCAGCCCAGCTCGAGACATCGGCTTTGTCCATAAAGTCGGTGTTAACGCCGATACCTGTCGCTCCCCAAATATAGGGCACAGAATAATCATTGTTAGGATCAAAAGGTTTGTTCAAGTTAACCGGATCCAGACCTGAAAAATGCTGGAGTTGCGATTTGTCGATTTTTTGTAGCATGCCTTGCTGACGCATTTTAGCGACATAGTAAGTTGACGGCACCACAAGATCATAGCCCTCAGGATGCGTTTTCAATTTGGCATACATGGTCTCGTTTGACTCATAGGTGGAGTACATCACCTCAATACCCGTTTCATCGGTGAAATCTTCGATAACCGAATTAGGGATATATTCAGACCAATTGTAGAAATACAAAACATCATTGTTCGCGGCGGTCGCGGTAGACGTGAGTAATGCACCGAACAGGGTAAGCGCAAAAAAGGGGGACCATTTAACCATGGTGAGCTCCTCGTAACACAAAAAGGAGGGCGGCTGACCTGTCAACTGCCCTGGGGAATGGATTATTTTAGTCGATCTTTGGCTAGCCATTGTGAGCACATGACCAGCACGAGTGACACAATCAGCATAATGGTGGCAAGGGCGTTAATTTCTGGCGACACGCCGACTTTTACCATGGAGTAAACTTTGAGCGGCAAGATTTCATAACCTGGCCCGGTGACAAAAGAGCTGACGATGACATCATCCAGTGACAAGGTGAAGCTTAGTAACCAGCCCGCTGCAACCGCGGGAGCGGCAAGCGGTAGGATGATTTTGGTCAAAATAACCCATTCGCTCGCGCCTAAGTCACGTGCGGCTTCAAGCATTTTGACATCAAAACCATTTAAGCGGCTGTAAACCGTTACGACTACAAACGGCAGGCAAAAAGTAATGTGTGACAGCAGCAAGGTCAAAAATCCTAATTGTGCGCCCATTAAGATAAAGAGCGCCAACAGCGAGATAGCCATCACGATATCGGGCGACATCATCACCACGAACAGCATACCATTGACAAACTGCTTGCCGCGAAAGCGATAACGAAACAGTGCTACCGCGGTTAAGCTACCTATAATAGCGGCCGCACTAGCAGAAAAAATAGCAATGGTCAGTGAGTTCCCCGCGGCTTGCATCAGGCTATGATTATTTACAAGTTCCTCATACCATTGCCAAGTAAAGCCTTTCCAACTCATCCCAAACTTGCTCGCGTTGAACGAATTGACGATCAAAATCAGAATTGGGATATATAAAAAAGCATAAACCAAAGAGAGGAAGCTGCCTTTAACAAAGCGATTCATGATAATGCCTCCTTACGATTCATCCATTTCCCCACACGCCAATAGGCAAATAGCAGCAGCCCCATGAGCACCGTCAGAGAAATACTGGCCGCGGAACCAAATGGCCAATCGCGAACATTGAGGATTTGGCTCTTAATCACGTTACCGATCAATAGGTTTTTCGCCCCACCTAATAAGTCAGAGACGTAGAACATGCCGAGGGCTGGAAGAATCACCAGTAAACTACCGGCAATAATGCCTGGCGTAGTAAGTGGTAAGATCACGCGCAAGAAGCATTGTAACTTGTTGGCGCCCAGATCGCGTGCCGCCTCTAAGTAGCTGTTGTCCAGTTTTTCAATGCTGGAGTACAACGGCAGAATCATAAACGGCAGCAAGATATAAACGAGACCGATCATGACCGCATATTCGGTGTACATAATACGGATAGGGCGCTCAATGATCCCAAGCCACATTAGGCTTTCATTGAGTAACCCTCTCGTGCCCAGAAAGATTTTGAGGCCATATGTGCGGATTAATGAGTTAGTCCAAAATGGCACAATGACTAAAAAGAGCATCATTGGACGCATTTTTTTGGGCATCTTGGCAACAATAAAGGCAAACGGGTAGCCGATAAGCAGACAAATCAGCGTCGCTAACGCTGCCATGTAGAAGGAATGCCACACTACTTTAGCGTAGAGAGGATCGAGAAGTTTTGCGTAGTTACTCAGCGTGAACGTCATCTCGATAAGATTGGCGTCATCGCGGGTTAAAAAACTGGTGACGATGATCATTAGGTTGGGCAAAAAAACAAACACCAACAACCAGCCGACCACCAAACCAATAATGGCTGTTTGAAGATTAAGCTTTTTCATCGGCCAATACCACCTCCCAGCTCTCTACCCAGGTCAAGGTGACTTTTTGATTCAGAGAGTGATCAACATCTGGATCGTCTTCATTAAAAAACTCACTGACCATCACGGTTTGCCCTGACGGAAGCTCGAGCACTGAATCCAGGGTCATGCCTTTATAGTTACGCTCGCGTACGTAGCCGACAATACCGTTAGGCTCCGCATCATCGCTAATTTCTTGTAGGCGAATGTCTTCAGGGCGCAGCAATACCTTGACCTTATCGTCAGGCTTCACATCAAGCTTGCAGAATACCTCGCACTCACGGGATTCAATACTGGCCCAAATGCGGTTTTCATCGATGCGTTTAATCACGGTGGCATCAAAGACATTGATTTCGCCAATAAACCGGGCGACAAACAAGTTCTTTGGCTCTTCATAGATCTCACGTGGTGAGCCGTCTTGTTCGATTTCGCCTTCACGCATGACCAGTATACGGTCAGACATCGACAACGCTTCTTCTTGATCATGGGTGACAAAGATAAACGTAATGCCGAGTTTACGCTGAAGCTGCTTGAGCTCCATTTGCATTTGCTTACGCAGTTTATAATCGAGTGCAGAGAGCGATTCGTCGAGCAGTAAGACGCTTGGTTTATTCACCACAGCACGCGCAATCGCAATACGCTGCTGCTGACCGCCTGACAACTGGTGGGGCTTGCGTGAGGCATAGTGGTCCAGCTGCACCATGCGCAGTGCTTCCATCACACGCGGTTCGATCTCATTGCGGTTCACACCTTGCATACGTAAGCCAAATGCCACGTTTTCAAACACACTCATGTGGGGAAATAAGGCATAGCTTTGAAACACAGTGTTGACGTTGCGTTGTTCGGCAGGCAAATCGGTGACATCTTGACCGTCAATGATAACCTGGCCGCTGTCAGCGTCTTCAAGCCCCGCAATTAAGCGTAATACGGTTGTTTTACCACAACCCGAAGGACCGAGAATGGTGAGAAATTCACCGTCATTCACGCTTAAATTGAAGCGGGAAATAATTTCTTTGCCGTCGAAACTTTTGGTTAATGACGCCAGCTCGACAACCGGTTTGTGAGATAGATGGGTGTGATTCAATGGTTCGTTCTCTCTCTACCTGGCAAATTGTCTTGTACATACGTACCCATAAAACAGACGGCGCATAATAGACGCGCACAAGTCGAAGTTAAAGCAATTTTTCTCCCCATTTAATGCATTTCCTTTCATGACTGGCGTGGATAGCATCCTTGACGCTTTTCAGTGCTCACACAGACAACTTTGGGTTATTTTTCCCGGATTCGTCAGAATGATTTTTAGCTATGGGCGACAGTCAGATATACTGTGTGCATCAGTCATGATAGATAACGATTATGAGTCAACAAGAATACGATAATGCGATACACATGGGCGGGTCGATAGAAACCGCACTGAATGGCCGTTACCGCCTCGATCCGTTTGAGATCATTAAAGAGGCTTTCTCGCAGACCTTAAAACACTTCTGGTCTTTCTTACCCGCGGCGCTGGGCTTATTTGCGACTCAAATTGGTATTCTAATGCTAATGCTTACTTTGTTGCTGGGCGCACCCTCGCATTTGTTTGAGGCGCTTGTCGGGCAACGGGAGCTTACCACCGATATGATCTCCTCCGTGTGGCTAGCTAACTTCACGTCAGAGGTGTTGATTGCACCTTTATATGCTGGGGCAAGTTTGATGGGACTTAGCCATGCGATCGGCTTTCGTTCCAAGCCTCGTCATCTGCTAAAAGGGTTAGCTTTCGCATTACCCGTCACTGTGGTGATTTGCTTGTCCGCTACGCTGCAAAGTGTCGCGAGTTTGATTTTTCCGCTGCTTAGCCTTTATGTTGCGATGGTTTTTTCCATGGCGCCGTTATTAATTTGCGAGAAGCGTGTCACACCCATGAAAGCTTTGAGTGTGTCTTTCCGCGCGGTAAACAAAAAGCTGTTTCAGATGGCAACCATTTATGCGGTAGTGGGTGTGCTATTTCTCATTTCTTTTGCCACGGCTGGCTTTGCATTGGTTTGGGCGTTACCCTTCCTTTTCAATGTTAAAGGCGTGATTTACCGAGAAATGTTTGGCGTAGGGGTCGAAGTGACCGTGTCACCCAAAAGCGAGAATAATCCCGACAAATCAAACGCGTCATCACCCTCGTCAGGCCAGGATACATTTGATGCCTGAACCACGCTAAGCCCGTATGTGGAGTATCGATGAAAAAAGTAATCAGTGTATTGGCGCTATTGGGGATGATCAGTTTCCCTGCAAGTGCCGAGACATACCGTTTTAGTTATAGCAAACTCTTTACCCAACTAAAGCACAATACCGAAGAGGGTCACCCTGATATCGGTGTGGCGTACTTTATGGTATCAGCGGATTCTGGTCAGGTCTGTCCCATCTCACGAGCTTGGATGCGAAAAAAAGAGCATTATGAGGAATTTACCATTCCTGCCTCGCAAGCTTTGCCGTTGCCGTTGGATAACCAGCTGCGTAAAGTGAATCCCGATGTCTTTGTTGAAACACCGTCAACGCTAAATTGTGATATTTCATTCCAAGTGTTGGTGGATAAGCCGGTCGGAAAGACGCTAACCAGCCAACAAGTTCGCGACTGGCTACCACAAATGGATACCATGATGGAAAACCTGGGTGGGATGTTTGCCTCTTGGTTTATGCCTAAAACGCAGGGGGTGGTGATCCATTTTTCGCCCTCGGCGACAGGGAAAATAACCAGCAGTGAAGGGCAGGATTATACCATTGATGATCATCAAGCTATCATTGATGCTAGCGGCCTTGGGCAAGAGGTTAAATTAACTCTGCCTGAGGCACCCATTAAAGTATCACCTTGGCTCCCGAAAAACGGTTAACTGCTTGCTGATCTTAGAGGTTGTTAACGCTAAGAGCGGTTAAATTCGAACGATTAGGGAAAGAAAAAAGCGCTCACTAAACCAGTGAGCGCTTTTGTGATTCAGTGATTACACTGTGATCTTATGCCTTGAGATTGACAATATCGAGTGATAATTCAGGGTCTACTTCAACGACCGCTTCTGAGTCAGGCGCCGGGTCAGTAAAACTTTCCTTATCAAATGCAGTATCGCCATCACCTTCATAAGCCATGCCTGCTGCGACTGATTTAAAGTCGAATAATGTCGCATCGGCAAGGTGTGAGGGCACCACGTTTTGCATCGCGCGGAACATGGTTTCAATGCGTCCCGGGTAACGTTTGTCCCAGCCCTGTAACATCTCTTTGATCACTTGGCGTTGCAAGTTAGGCTGAGATCCGCACAGGTTACAAGGAATGATAGGGAACGCTTTCTGCTCTGAATAACGTTCTATATCTTTTTCGCGACAATAGGCCAATGGACGAATCACAACGTGTTCGCCATTATCGGAGACGAGCTTGGGCGGCATGCCTTTTAGTTTGCCACCGTAAAACATATTTAAAAACAACGTTTCCAGAATATCATCACGATGGTGTCCAAGCGCTATTTTGGTAGCGCCTAACTCTTTCGCCGTACGGTATAGAATGCCACGACGCAGACGCGAGCACAGTGAGCACGTGGTTTTTCCTTCTGGCACTTTTTCTTTAACAATCGAGTAGGTATCTTCTTCGATAATCTTATATTCGACCCCTAATTCGTCTAAATACTCGGGGAGAATGTGCTCAGGGAAACCTGGCTGTTTTTGATCCAAGTTAACGGCGATTAACTCGAACGAGACAGGGGCACTTTTTTGCAGACTTTGCAACATATCAAGCAGGGTGTAGCTGTCTTTGCCGCCTGAAAGGCAAACCATAATGCGGTCGCCATCTTCAATCATATTAAAATCTGCAATGGCTTGGCCTGTATTCCGGCGAATGCGCTTTTGCAGTTTATTAAACCCGTATTTTTGTGCTTTGCTCAGCTCTTGCGTGCTCATAAGTACTATCGCGTTGTCAGGCAGTCTAAACGCATTAAGCTGCCAGTGTGCATGAATGGCGGGTATGATACGGATTTTGACTATAAATGCTAGTCACTATAAAGGCGGGATGAATATAAACAAGACAGCCAACAACAGGCGGTGAGTTGCACTGCCTGTTGTATGGGCGGGTGACAATGACTTAGTCGTTGGCTCGGGGATCGAGCGGGCTGATATATCCATCAGGCTTGATCGCAAGCAGATCGCAGTCGAGCTGATCAATCATATGCTCTGCTGTGTTGCCGATAAAGACAGCCGATAGTCCAGTGCGGCCAGTTGTTCCTAGGATCACCAACTCTGCATCTAACTCTCGTGCGATATTAGGAATGACATCCTCTGGCAAGCCTTCTTGAACATGGGTTCGCGTCTCTTCGATGTGATGGCGCTGACGCAGTGCCTTCATGGCGGTGAGATGGTGGCCTCTGACGGCATCGGTATAAGCACTAGGATCAAAGTCAGGTAGCTCAATAGTAATATTCACCGGTGTTGCTGGGTAGGCGTTCGCAAGGTGTAGCTCAGCGCCCAACATCGCACTCATCACGTTGCCTTCATCGACTAATTTGTCGTTGAGTTCGGCGTGGGTTTCTGTTTCTGAAGCCACGTGAACGGACGCGACAATTTTACCTTTATCCGGCCAACCATGCTCTTTTACCAATAACACAGAGCTGGGACATTTACGGAGTAAGTGCCAGTCCGTTGGGGTAAAAATCACTGAACCTAGCGTGTCGTGCTTGTGCGTCGCTTTGACGACAAGATCATGCTGATGACTGAGTACGCGCTCGACAATCGCTTCGTAAGGACGGTTGTGCCAAACGACGACTTTTTCAATCTCACAGTCTTGTGCATTGTGGGACTGAATGATCTCATTCATCCATTCTTCACGCTGGTGCATGACACCTTGACGCATGGCTTGTCGCTCATCAGACGAAAGCATCGAGGTCATTTCATAGGAAAAGTCGTAAATGGCGAGAAAGAGCGTAAGCTTAACCGCAGAATCACTTCGTTGGCTGAGCGTGACCGCACGTGATAACGCGGGTTGTTGTTCTTGGGAAGGATCAATAACGACGAGAAGGTTGCTGTACCTGGACATATCTGCCTCCTTTGCACAGATGCATCGGTTACTGTCACTTTAACCTAGTTGACCGGGTAGCGCGAAATAATTCATGGTTCCGATAACAAAAAAGAGAAATGGCGCATTAAAGCGCCATTTATTAACAACTTATTTACCCAAAGAAGGCTTAAACCAAACACTCTTCGTCAGCAAGGCGTGCCAGCTCTTCTAAGTCTAACACTGTAATGTATTTACCCTTTACCGCGAGAATCTCTGATTTTTGGAAACGGCCTAATAGACGACTAATGGTTTCCACCGTTAGACCCAGATAGTTACCAATGTCACCACGAGTCATGGTTAGTCGAAACTCACGCGGTGAAAACCCACGTTGTGCAAAGCGTTTTGAAAGGCTATACAGGAAAGCGGCTAAACGCTCTTCTGCTGTTTTCTTCGATAAAAGCAAGATCATGTCTTGATCACCTTTTATCTCGTTGCTCATTAGTCGCATGATTTGCTGACGAAGCTTTGGCATCTTGCCAGATAAATCGTCGAGCGTATCGTAGGGGATTTCGCAAATCATCGATGTTTCTAACGCCTGAGCAAAACTTGGATGCTCATTATCGTTAATGGCATCAAAGCCAACTAAATCGCCTGCGAGATGGAAAGCCGTAATTTGCTCATCACCTTGTTCAGTGATGGTATAGGTTTTAACCGTTCCTGAGCGTATCGCATAGAGCGCTCGAAGATTATCACCGGCTTTGAACAATTCTTGGCCTTTCTGAATAGGTTTTTTGCGCTCAATGATGCTATCCAGTTGATCCAACTCTTGCTCATTTAACGTAAAGGGAATGCAAAGCTGGCTTATACTACAATCCTGACAATGGATCGCACAGCCACCAGACTGAACCCGCCGAGTGATGATCTTATTCGACACCATACACCTGCCTGATTTTGAAAACGTCAATTAACATATTACACCATTATCGTGTGCTAGGTCGACCTTATATAAGGAGTTTCAATGCACCTTGTAAGGTGTAGAGGCCATAAACTGCCAACATTATGGCACATGTCAAGCGTACTAGACGATTATTCAGTATTGGTTTAATTCGTTCTGCAAACGCGCCAACCGTTAACATTGCCGGTAGCGTTCCGAGCCCAAACCCTAGCATAACTAATCCGCCGCCAGACGCACTTCCCGCAACGGCAGCCCAACTGAGTGCTGAATAGACAAGGCCACAGGGTAACCAGCCCCACACCACACCAAAAGGGTAGGCATAGAGGGGAGAGCGCAACGGCATCAACTTAGAAGAAAGAGGCGAAATATAGCGCCAGAGCTTGCTACCGATACGCTCAATATAACTCAGACCATTCCATAATTGCGCCATATAAGCGGCCAGCAATAGCATCATTACTGCGGCAAAAAATCGCAATACGGCAAGGTGGTGAGTGAGGTCAGAGAGCGCGAGCAACGAGGCAACTGCGCCCCCAATGAGTGTGCCCGCTACGATATAAGAGGTTATCCGGCCTAAATTGTACAAAAGAATATAGGGCCATTTGGCACGCTCCGCAGGCACCCCAAAGGACATGGCCGCTGCGACACCGCCACACATACCGAGGCAGTGGCCAGCGCCGAGCAAGCCAATCCCTAGTGCACCGATAAAATCAACGTTTGTCATGATGTGACGAGTCAGTGTTCTCAGTGTCATTTGACTGAGGAGTGGGCTTTTTCTCTGGTTCTTCTTCATCGAAAAGAATAGAAGAGCCTTGACGCTCAAGATCTTCAAACTGATCGGATTTTACCGCCCAAATAAAGACGACGCCGGCGACACACACCAGCATGATCGCAATCGGAATCAAGATGTACAAACTAGCCATAACGCTATCCTTATTTTTTATTGAGCAGGCGCAGCGAGTTAGACACCACAATAATGGAGCTAGCAGACATTCCGACCACAGCAACATATGGCGCGACAAAGCCCATGACAGCCAAAGGCAAAATGGTCACGTTGTAGCCCAATGCCCAGGCTAAGTTTTCTCGAATGATTCGTCGCGTTTGTTGAGCAAGACGTCTTGCAGTTAGCAGTTTTTCTAAATCATCACCAAGAAGTACCATATCGGCGGATGACTTCGCGATATCGGTTCCGCCTCCCATTGCAACGGATAAATGGGCACCCGCTAAAACGGGCGCATCATTAACACCATCACCGATCATCAAGGTAATTGTACGACTATCAAGGCTTTGAAGATATGACAGTTTGCCTTGAGGAGACACGCCAGATACAACAGAGTCTATACCGAGCTCATCAGCGACTTGTTTGACATTGCGTGACTGATCGCCGGTTAACATTGTCGTTTGGATGCCCGCGTCCTTGAACGCGGCAAGTAATCTGGCACTACTGGGCCGGATGGGGTCGATAAGCGAGAATGCCGCGACCGGTTTGTTATCGCAGCTGAGTATGACCGGATACGATTGGTAGCTTTCAGCCCCGTCTGATAACGCGAAACTGGCTTTACCAATGCGCCAATATTGGCCATCGATAGTGCCACTCACGCCTTGCCCGATATGATTATCGGCAGCGCCGACGTTGACTTTTTCCGTGGCCCGAGCCTGAAATGCGTTCGCTATCGGGTGATTGGCGAACGCTTCCAGGCTAGCGGCAATATTGATCACCCGTTGCTCTGTCAACGTGTCGCTGTTGATCTCAATCGTACTGATCTGCACGGTGCCTTTGGTTAATGTGCCGGTTTTATCGACCACTAATCGATTCACTTTGGTTAACGTTTCTAAGACATGTCCTCGACGCAACATAATGCCGAGTTGACCAAATGTTGACGTCGAGCAGGTCAACGCGGTAGGTGTCGCTAACGACAGCGCACAGGGGCAGGTTGCAACGAGCACCGACAGCATGATCCAGAAAGCATCATCAGGTCGAGAAAAGTGCCAATAGAGCCACGTCGATGCAGAAATAATGAGAATAGCAGCGACAAAATAACGCGCAATTTGGTCCGCCAAAACAGCGACTTTGGGCTTTGCCATCTGTGCTTCATCTTGTAGGCGAACAATGTGCGCGACGAGCGATTCTTTATGGTTATTAATGACGGTGATGTCGACATTGCCCTCAACATTCATGGTGCCGGCATACACGGTATCACCGCTTTGTTTGGTTTGTGGCAACGACTCTCCGGTCAACATGGCTTCGTCTACTGATGTTTTGCCTGACAGGATTCGCCCATCGGCGGGAAAAGGCTCTCCCGGTAACACCCGAACGTGATCATCGACCTTTAAGCTGTTGGCCGGAACGGTTTCACCCGTAAGGTGACGTGCCATCTTCGGCACCAATTTCAATAAATTGGCACTGGCTGCTGCCGCTGTACGCCTGGCGCGCATTTCTAAAAAGCGCCCCAACAATAAGAAGAAGGTGAACATTGCCACCGATTCAAAAAAGACCTCACCTTTACCTGTTACCGTTGCGTATAAGCTCGAGAAATAGGCAAAAAGTAGGGCAATCGAAACGGGGACATCCATACCGAGCGTTCTGGCTTTTAGATTACGCCATGCATTAGTGTAAAAAGGTAAGGCGGAATACAGTAGAACAGGGGTGGCAAAGATAAGACTAATCCAGCGGAAGTAGTTGCGAAAGGTTTCATCCATATCGCCAAACACTTCGAAATACATTGCCACCGCTAACATCATCACCTGCATTGTCGCGAGGCCAGCAATCCCTAACCGATAGAGATATTGCTTCATATTACGATGGTATTGCTGCTCTTGCTTATCCGCTTCAAAAGGGGCTGCTTTATACCCAAGATGATGAATGCGTGTGAGTATTGTGCTCAGTGATGTTTCGCTATCATCCCAACGAACCAGGGCACGGTTGGTGGTGGTGTTAACTTGAATATGGGTAACCCCCTTGGTTCTCTGCAATTGTTTTTCAATCAGCCATGCWCAGGCCGCGCAAGAAACGCCATCTAATGAAAGAGGGACTTCTTTTTGATCGGCAACATCACGAACAAACTCTTGTTGTATATCTTGGTTATCATACAAAGTCAGTGATTTAAGCTCTTCTGGCACCAACTCTGCTTTATCCGCGTTCTCGGTACGATACTGATAATAAGAGCTCAAACCACTGTCTACGATAGTGGTTGCCACAGCCTGGCAGCCAGGGCAACACATAAGGCGAGGTTTATCGAAGATCACGACTTGGAAGGTGTCGCCTGTTAAAACAGGATCACCACAGTGATAACAGGGAGTAGTCATGGTTATTGTTTACCGCTTAACGTCAGGGTATTCGAGAGAGGGAAATTAATACGACCGTTGACCTTCCACTGTTTGTCAAACGACGCCAGTTCTATAAACCAAGGGCCTAACATAGGCTCGGCCAAATCGATATGATAAATACCAGCTTGATTTGGGTTTACCATGACATTCACGTCCTTACGCTCTAAGGTACGATGTTGTATGTGAACTTTCAGCGTCGGAAATGTATCAAGTTGCCCTTTATCAAGTGCGATGGCAATTGCGTCTTCAGTCGCTGACAGTTGCGCTGAAATACCAAGTTGGTCTGCGACTTTCAACTTCGATAAATCAAGGTTAATGGCTTTTCCTTTCTTGTAATAGTCTTCCGCAACAAGAGAAACCGCATTTTTTTGAAATAACGCAAAGGTAGATAGACTTGCGACGACGACAGTCGCTGGTAGGGCGATAAGGAACCAAGGCCAAAACTGCTTGTACCAGGGGGTTATCATCTGAAGCTCCTTGGGATGAGCATTAGGAAGCCCCTGCAAGCAGGGGCCAGTTTATACGTAAGTCTCTATTCTACTTCAGGATTACTCAAACGCCATACATAGGCAGAGAGTATCTGAATTTTTTCTTCGCCAAGATGCGCTTCCCATGCGGGCATAACACCTTGACGGCCACCACGAATGGTTTGTTCCACCGCTCGACGTGAGCCACCGTATAGCCAGATGTTGTCGGTTAAGTCCGGCGCACCGAAAGCAGGGTTACCTTTACCATCTGTTCCATGACAAGCGGCACATACCACAAATCGGGTTTTACCTTTTGCAGCCATTTGCGGGTCGACTTTACGGCCTGACAAACTTAACGCGTAAGCGGCAACTTCTTGGACACCCTCTTCACCCATGGTATCTAGCCAAGCTGGCATATTACCTTTTCGGCCGTGGAGCAAAGTGGCTTTGATGGTTTCAGGTTCACCACCGTATAGCCAAGCATCGTCCGTTAGGTTAGGGAAGCCGGCTTGACCTCGTGCATCCGACCCATGGCAAGCAGCACAGTTTTGGCTAAACAAACGTTGGCCAACCTTTAAGGCTTCTTCATTGCGCGCAATTTGTGTTATCGGACGCAGTGACTTGCCATCTTCTTGATAAGCGAGTTGACGGAATGCCTCACCAAACACTTTGTCTGCAGCGTCGAGTTCCATCGCGTATTGGTTAATGTGCTGAGCTTCTTGTGCCTTCGCCATTAACTCGCGTGATTCATCAACGTTGCTAACATTTTGGTAAGAGCTCTTCCAACCTAATACACCAGCAAAGTTACCTAACCCCGGGTAAAGGATGAGGTACCCCAAACCAAATACCAATGTGGCCCAAAACATGTATGACCACCACTTGGGAAGTGGGTTATTCAGCTCACGAATACCATCGTAGTCGTGACCCATGTCATCGCCCTCTGCGACGCCCATTTTATCTTTGGTCGTCCAAATGATAAGGGCAGCACAGCCAGCAATCGTGCCGAGTACGATGACTGTTACGAAGATACTCCAAAACGYACTCATTAGCGATTATCTCCTGTCTTGTTATTGGGCTTATCCTGACCCTTTTCTTCTTCGTCGAAAATCAGGTTAGCCGCTTCATCAAAGTGTTTTTTGCGACGTTTGCTATAAGCCCAAACAACGATCCCAATGAAGCTAACAAATAGGACCACGGTCCAAATACTATGAAAGGTGCCGATATCCATAGGCCCTCCTTATTACTTCATTGCGTGACCTAGTGACTGAAGATAAGCAATCAACGCTTCTATCTCCGTTTTGCCTTTAACCGCGGCTTCTGCGTTCTTAATATCTTCATCGGTGTATGGCACACCAAATTGATCGCGGAACACTTCAAGCTTCGCAGCCGTTGTCTCTCCGTCTAGCGTATTTTCTGCTAGCCATGGGAAACCAGGCATATTCGATTCAGGCACGACGTCACGTGGGTTAATCAAGTGAACGCGGTGCCATTCGTCAGAATACCGATCCCCAACACGGGAGAGATCAGGACCTGTACGTTTAGAACCCCATAAGAATGGATGCTCCCACACGCTTTCACCTGCAACGCCGTAGTGACCATAGCGCTCAGTTTCGGCCCGGAATGGACGAACCATTTGGCTGTGACAAACATTACAACCTTCACGGATGTAAATATCACGTCCTTCCATCTCTAAGGCTGTATACGGACGAAGGTTATCAACCGGTTCAGTGGTTTGCTCTTGATAAATCAGTGGTGTGATTTCCACTAAGGCGCCAAAACTAATGGCGACAATGATTAAGATCGCGAGCAAGCCTGTGTTTTTTTCTACTATCTCGTGGCGATTTGAACTCATTTAATCGTCCTCCTTACACCGCAGGCTCAAGCGATTTCAAGCTAGCTTCCGGCGCACGAATCGTTTTATATGCGTTGTAAGCCATCAAGAACATGCCTGATAGGAAAATTGCACCACCGATAAAGCGGACAAAATAGAACGGGTAGGAGGCTTCTAATGACTCCACAAAGCTGTACGTCAATGTGCCATCCGTATTCACTGCGCGCCACATCAAGCCTTGCATGACACCAGAAATCCACATCGCGACGATGTAAAGTACGGTACCAATGGTGGCTAGCCAGAAGTGTACGTTTACCAGTGAAACGGAGTACATACGCTCTTGACCAAACAGTTTTGGAATCAAGTGGTAGATAGAGCCGATTGACACCATCGCAACCCAGCCGAGCGCACCAGAGTGTACGTGGCCAATCGTCCAATCGGTATAGTGCGATAGCGCATTCACCGTTTTGATTGACATCATCGGCCCTTCAAACGTCGACATACCATAGAAGGACAGGGACACGATTAAGAAACGCAGAATCGGGTCATAACGTAGTTTATGCCATGCGCCAGAGAGGGTCATAATACCGTTAATCATACCGCCCCAAGAAGGCGCAAATAAGATCAGCGACATCACCATACCCAGCGACTGAGTCCAGTCAGGCAAAGCCGTATAATGAAGGTGGTGAGGTCCCGCCCAGATATACAGAGAGATCAGCGCCCAGAAGTGGACAATAGACAAACGGTAAGAATAAACAGGACGACCAGCTTGCTTGGGAACGAAATAATACATCATACCCAGGAAGCCAGCTGTCAATAGAAACCCGACCGCATTATGTCCATACCACCACTGTACCATTGCATCGACTGCACCGGCATAAATGGAGTAAGACTTCATCGGTGAAACTGGGATTGCCATGCTGTTAACGATATGCAAGACAGCAATGGTCAAAATAAAGGCACCGAAGAACCAGTTCGCAACGTAAATATGCGAGGTTTTACGCTTAATTAATGTGCCAAAGAACACGATAGCGTATGCCACCCATACCACCGCAATGGCGATATCGATTGGCCACTCTAGTTCAGCGTACTCTTTGGAGGTGGTGTATCCCATTGGCAACGAAATAGCTGCTGAAAGGATAATGGCTTGCCAACCCCAGAAGGTGAACTCTGCTAACTTCCCTCCGAATAACCGTGTTTGACAAGTACGTTGTGCAACATAATACGACGTTGCAAACAGCGCACTGGTGCCGAATGCGAAAATCACTGCGTTAGTATGCAGTGGACGCAAACGGCTGTACGTCAAATACGGAACATCAAAGTTCAGTGCAGGCCACACTAACTGAGCGGCAATAAGTACACCTACCGCCATGCCCACAATACCCCACAAAATGGTTGTTAGAGTAAATTGGCGGACAACGCGGTAGTTGTAGTCTTGTTCAAGCTGCTTAACTTGGCTCATATTGCATGCTTCCACTTTTGGTTAACTACACTCACGTTTGATACGAACGAAGCCTCCGCTTCGTCTATTAACATACCTTTTTTACGAAATCGCTCAGCTGCGTACGGTTTTTAACCGCTTTATACACTCCGTTGCTATTTCTTTGTAAAAATGGCATTTTCGACCAGAATCATACTGTAGATACTGGTTAAAAAACAGGGGCTAACCCACACACTTCGTGAGGCTTACCTCCCTTTCTGATAAAACTTTGACCTCTGTAACATGGAGAAGGCCACACATGGCAGCAGAAAAACTCACTCGCGGGCGATTAGCGCAAATTATCGTTATGCTTACACTTTTAGTGATCGCCTTCTTTTGRCGCACGGTCATTTATACGCCAGGACTGACAATTATAGATTGTAAGGATGCGACTGGTTTTTGTGGCACATCACAATCTCAAGAAAAAGTCGCGTATGAATGGATAAGGAAGACTGACACTATATATTTTTCTTTATTTTCAGAGAGTAAACCTCACTCCGCGTACTGGGATCAAAAGGGGAAGCAATCACCTGAGCTAAGCATAAAACAGGTTCAAGAAGGGGAAGGATACCGGACTAATTGGCAATGGTCTCGTCACGATCTCCCTACCGATATGGGTATATTTAACGTTGTCTTTGATCGGTATCAATTTAAATTTAATTACCCAGAAAAAGGATAAATAAGTGCGGTTTATATCGTATTTATCGATGCAGTGCTTTATTACTAAAGAAAATGCTTATTTATGATGGTTTTTATATTTACACAGTTACAGTTTAACGCTAAAAACCTGATTATTAATGCGTTTTGATTCTTCCCCTAAAAGAAAGCAAACCAGTGGTGATAAAACTTCGCACTTTTCACGCACTGATAATGTTTCATCACCACTGTTAAAATTGTGATCCAACCAGAAAGTGACACTGTTAATCCGTTGCAAGAAGTTTGTGTCCGGTATGTCATCGAGACGGGGCTTTATTAGCCCCCCATGTGGAGAAATCATGACACAAGCCGCGTCAGCTTGACAAAATTGATCTAAAACTGGATACCCCAACAGTCGCATGTACCGTTCACCGTCTTTGGCAACCTGAACTACGCCAGTTAGCGGTGCAAGTTGAGATACACTTTGCGATAAGGCAGCGGTAAGAGCGTCGACGGTAAGCGCCGGAACTGATTTAAATCGAACTCTAGGTTCATGAGCAACGATATCAAGTGCAGAGGCCTGATTGTGATCGATAATAATGGGGGTATAGCCTTGAGCGGCAAGTTGATAAGCAATCGTGGCGCCTAAAGTGCTCGCGCCACCCAATAGCGCAACGGGTCGACAATCCATGTTCAACGCTCAATTGATATAAAGGGCGTATAGGATACGTCAGTTTAGAATCTATTTCAGCCACCGAGAACAATGAATTGATCGCTTGATACATGTATCATTAGCACTGTCATACACTCATATTCCTATCAACGTAACGGTGACATGAAGATAGCAACGGCACGAACTCAAGCTGATGACGCAGTACAAGCCGCCTATGCATTGGCGCGCACCATCAAAACGCGTATCAGTACGCCTAAGCTTTTGATGATCTACTTTACTGAGCATTATGACGTTCAAGCGCTTCAACGTACCTTATATCGTCTTTTTCCGGGCGTACCACTCATCGGCTGTTCTACGTGTTATGGCGTGATGACCCAAAATGGATGTACCAGCGGTCCTGCGGCAGCTATCTGGGCATGCAGTGATGATAAAGGGAGTTATGGCTCAGCCTTGGTCTCCCATCAAGCACACCGCCATGTGCGCGACTCGGCGCGTATGGCACTGACTCAAGCGATTGAAGAAAGTGGGCGATGCGGCGAGTTACCCAAATTGATTGCGTTGCACAGCACGCCTGGTGAAGAAGAGGCAACCTTATCGGCAATCCGAGAAGAGCTAGGCGTATCTGTTCCCGTCATCGGTGGTTCGGCCGCGGCAGAAACAGTCGGTGGAAACTGGGCTATTTTCGATCATAAGCAAACAGCAACGTCCGGCATCGCGATCAGCGTTTTTTATCCCTCAGCTCGGGTCAGTTACTCGTTCCATTCTGGCTATGCACCGACTCAAAGGCATGCGACGGTGACGGATGTGCGTGGTCGCGCATTGGTGAGCTTAAATCATCAACCTGCTGCCGAAGTGTATAAACGCTGGTACGAGTCAGAAACTGGATTGACTCTTGATCCTACAGATTCGCTTTTCTCTCAATCCACGCTTTATCCGCTAGGCACTCAAACCGGCACAATACATGGTTTGCCATACTACACATTGTCGCATCCGACATTTATTAATGCGCAAGGTCATATGGAGTTATTTTCTCAGCTTGAGGTTGGCCAAACTGTCTATTTTATGTCGGGAACCAGCGAGGGGCTCATTTCGCGAGCTAGTCGAGTGGTGGAGTCAGCAAATGATCATGCACTGTGTCAGCCTGAGCCTCTGGGTGGATTAGCGATCTACTGCGCTGGATGCATGTTGCATGTAAAAGATCGCCTCGACCAAGTGGCTGAGAATATCAATACGGCCTTGTATAACGCTCCTTTTGTATGCCCCTTTACGTTTGGCGAGCAAGGTCTCTTTAAAGGGGGAGAGTTATCTCACGGTAACTTAATGATCTCGGCTGTGCTATTTCATAAGGATTAATCAAGATGTCGAAACGCTTATCGGCTTCTGAACGTTCAGACTCTGAATCGTTGCAAGAAACCTTATTTGAACTCAGCCGCGTTGAGGCCAGAGAAAAACGGTTAAGAGAAGAGAACGATGCAATTCTGTCTGCCATTTCTGCTATGACAGAAGCCACATCGAAGACAGATATCTTTGCGTCATTGCTCGACGTTATTCATCGCTATGTGAATTTTGATAGTGCGGTCGCGCTGAGTCGTAATCGTGAAACGGAAGATGCGTTTCGCTGTTTAGTGTCTACGGAGCGATTGCTAGAAACGGTAACGTGGCAAACAGGGGACGTGTTTCACCGTTGTGTAAAAGGAGAGACGGTTGCTATTTATAAGCCAGGCATGATCAAAGAGCTTCACTGCTTAACCCATCAATATGCCAGTTATCTTCAAGGTACAGCACTGATCAGCGGCTTAACGGTCAATGACAGCGAAGTCATGCTGATTTTATTTTCACATCGTCGTGATTCGTTCAATAACGAAGCTCAGCAGGTCGTCGATCGATTTCGTCCATTGATCGAGCGGACCATTATGGATATCGACTATCGACACCGCTTGCATGCGCTTGTCAGTAGCCGAACCCAGGAGCTTAATGCAAGTCGTCAACGCTTCCAGGATTTTGCACAAACAGCAAGTGACTGGTTTTGGGAGCTTGATAATGCGTTTCAGCTCACGTATCTATCTTCGCCTAATACAGATATCCATATTGATGCCGAGGCATTGCTGGCGAAAATAAAATCAGATAAAGAATTAAAAGCACGGCTTGAACAGCTTATATCCCGCGAAGAATCTTTTAGTGACATTGAGTGGCATATTGCATCTCGTGCGCATGACTACTGGGTAAGCCTCTCTGGCCGACCTTGCTACAATAAAAAAGGGCAATTGTCAGGCTATCGCRGCACCGCCAAAGATATTACCGCCACCAAGCGTCGCGTTGTCGAGCTGCAACAAGCGCGTCGTCAGGCTGAACTGGCCAATAACGCCAAATCACAGTTTCTTGCTGTAATGAGCCACGAAATACGAACGCCGCTAAATGCGGTATTGGGCTTGATTGATGCACTACAACATTCGCGGCTAACCTTAGAGCAAAAAGAGTGGGTAGGGCAGATGGATAAATCCGCTCAACTGCTATTGACATTAATCAGTGATGTGCTTGATTTATCTAAAATTGAGTCAAATCGTTTTTCCCTCTCTCCCTCCTTAATGAAGCCAAGTGACTGTGTCACTAACGTTTATCAACAGCTCATTGAACGTGCCGATAAAAAACGTATCCATTTATCCGCATCAGTGTCTCCCTCTGTCCCTGATACGCTTTATATGGATGAGAATCGCTTTACTCAGATTTTACTTAACCTAATAGCCAACGCATTAAAGTTTACCGATCAAGGCGGTGTGACAGTGTCACTTAATACGGATGGTGATGTACTGATCCTGAGGGTAAAAGACACGGGAATTGGCATTGATGAAAGCCAGATTGGACGCATTTTCGATCCCTTTACCCAAGCAGACGGCAGCATTACTCGTCGGTTTGGTGGAACAGGCCTTGGTTTATCCATCTGTAAAAAACTGGTTGAGATGATGGGTGGACGTATCGATGTAGACAGTGAGCTTGGCCAGGGCACAGACTTTTGTGTTCGCTTGCCCATTGTTGCGACCCCACAAGATGCCGAAAAACATCAGCCAACGCCGGCGATACCGGCAGGCAATGTGCAACCTATGGTGATTTTAGTCGCTGAAGATAGCCGCGCCAATCAGATGGTTGTGCGTTTGATGTTAGAAAAGCAAGGCCACACTGTGGTGCTTGCATCAAACGGCGAAGAAGCGCTAGAGCATGTAAAGCAGACTGAATTTGATATTGTTTTAATGGATATGTCGATGCCAGTCATGGATGGAATTGCCGCGACAAAAGCGTTACGCGCATCTGGCTTTAAGCAGCCGATTATTGCTTTAACTGCCAATGCCATGGACGAGGACAAGCAACGCTGTGTTCGGGCTGGCATGAACGACTTTGTCACTAAGCCAGTGCGAGCAGCGAGTCTGAGTGCGGTGCTTTACACGCATCAGCCGTTAACGCTTTCTGATCACTAATTACCGCTGAGTTGAATCGAATTAGACCAAACGTGTTGGAATAATGACGATTAAAGGAAGTAGTAATTAGCTATTTTATGGTAAATAGCTAATTACGTTCAATGGCAACCAAAAAGAGCAGTGCGCGATAGCATGACCCCACATAGAAACCTTATCT